>VGIW01000046.1 GCA_016867715.1 Candidatus Eisenbacteria bacterium
GGCCTGCCGATCCGGCACCATGCTGTTGGCCCGGCGCGCACGGGGTGTCTGAGCCGGCACCCCCTTGCCCCGGGCCCCGGCCGAGAGAACACCGAACCAGTTTCTGTCGGATTGAGGTTGGGAGGCGACGCAAACAGGTGAAAACAGGCTCCCCCTCGTTTCTACGAAGCGCGGGCGAAACCCAGGAGGCAAATCATGAACAGCTTCTTCTTTGAGGTGCGTACTTCCAGGCGCATCGAAACGATCGACATCACCCGGAAGATCGAGGAGCGGCTCCCGAGGACGGCGGCCGGCATCTGCGTCGTCTACTGTCCCCATACGACCGCGGCGATCGCCGTCAACGAAGGAGCCGATCCGGACGTGAAGACCGACATCGAGGATGCTCTCACCGCCCATTTCCCGAGCACCGGCCGCTACCGGCACGCCGAGGGGAACTCGGACGCGCACATCAAGTCCGTGCTCATCGGGCCCTCGAAGATCGTTCCGGTCGAGAACGGGAAGCTCCTCCTCGGCCGCTGGCAGTCGATCTTCTTCTGCGAGCTCGACGGGCCACGAACCCGCACCGTCCGGGCTTATGTCATCGCCGGATCGAGCGCTACAGATCCTTCTGCAGAGTATCGATGAACTTGAGGGCGGGGGCGCTCGGCTTCCGCCCTTTCTTATGGAGAATGGCGAGCGGGCGGCTCCACCCGGAGCCGCTCAGCGTGACCGCCTCCAGATGCCGGGTCCGCACTTCCTCGCGGATGGTCGAGTTGGGCACGATCGCCACGCCCGACCCGATCTCCACCGCCCGCTTGATCGTCTCCACGTTGTCGAAGCGGTGAACGACCCGAACGGTCACCCCTGCGCTTCGAAGCGCCCGATCGATCACCCGGCCGGTCGGCGTGATCGAGTCGAAAGCGATGAGCGGATGCCCGTCCAGCTTCTTCAGGGGGACGGCGACCCCCTTGGCGAACGGGTGTTCGGGCGGGCTGATCAGAACCAGGCGATCCTCCCGAAACGGAATCTGGGTGATCTGCGCGTGGCGGGAAGGGTACGCCACGATCCCAAGGTCGAACGAGAGGTCGAGGAGCCCCTCGTATACTTCGTTGTTCCTCCGGTAATCGAGCTGCAGGTCGACCGAAGGGAACTCCTTCAGAAACGACTTCAGGAACGGCGGCAGGATGTGGAGCCCAACGGACGGGACCGTCGCGAGTCGGAGGCTTCCAGAGACGACGTGGCGAATCCGGTTCAGCTCGTCCCTCGCCTGAGCGAAGCGGTCGAGGATCTCCCGGCTCGCATCATAGAAGATCTTCCCGGCCTCGGTCGGCCGCATCCGCCCCCGCCCCCGCACCACAAGCTGCTGTCCGAGATCGGCTTCCAGCTGACGGATCCGCTGGGAGACGGCCGATTGGGTGAGGTAGTTCCGGGTCGCGGCCCGCGAGAAGCTCTCCGTCTGGATGAGGTCCACGAAGATCTTCAGGGTTTCCAGCATGCTCGATCCCCCGATTAGAGACGCTTATGGTATGTTGATATGTACTTAACAGCAAGCCGAGGATTCGTCAACACTTCTTCTCGGCCCCGCGCGTTCCTCTGGATCGGCTTCTCGATCTAATCATATGATCTTTGAGGCGATACGCCGATTGGGCGAGCGCGGCGGTCGGCGCGCCGCCCTGCCCGCTCCCCGAGCCCGATTCCGCGCGGTAATTGTATCATGAACAACAATTCATTGGACTTCTTCTCGCTTCTCGGGGAGACTGACGGCGTTGCAACAAGAGCGAGTGTCGGCCATCGGGCCCCTTCCGGTTGGACCAAGAGCTTGCACCTTCGCGCCCGATTGGGGTCCGGCCGACCCTCCTGCCCCGGAGAATCGAGTGCTGGCGTCTCACGTTGACCGTCCCATCCGAACTCGCAGGAATCCCGCCAGCAGGCGGCCCCGTTGTATCCCCGCGGAGGCGCCTTCCTCCTGTCGTTCCTTGGGACTACCCAGTTCGTTTCCCGGAGATGGGAAACGTCTGGGGCAACTGCACCCCGTGTGAGGTGGCCCATGATACAAGTGGAATCAGCGGACCAGTTCCTCAAGCAGGTGTCGGGAAGCGTCGCGGAAGGGGAGAGGATCCGGCTTTGTCTTCAGTGCGGGTCCTGCAGCGGCGTCTGCCCCTTCGGCTTCGCGATGGAGTTTCCCCCGCAGGCGATCATCGCCTCGCTGCGCGCCGGGGAGCTCAAGCCGATGCTCGACACCGACTCCATCTGGCTCTGCGTCTCATGCTATGCGTGCACGAACGTCTGCCCGGCGAAGATACCCCTTACGCCAGGTCTCCTCTCGAGCGTGAAGGCGGAGAAGCTAATGAAGAGCTCCGTGCCGACGGAGCTCCAGGACGCGCTCGTGAACGCGCGCAAGTATGGGAACACGGTCGGCGAATCGCCGAGGAAGCGCGCCGACTGGGCCGCGGACTTCACGGTTGAAGTTCCCATTCTCGCGAAGACGAAGAAGCCGGTCGACGTGCTCTGGTATGTCGGGGACTACCCCTCGTACCACGCTCGCGTGCAGCAGGTGACGCGCGCCACAGCCAAGATCTTCAAGGCGCTCGGTGTGTCGTTCGGCATCCTCGGCCCCGAGGAGCAGAGCGACGGCGACGTCTTCCATCTCGCCGGCGAGCGCGGCCTCTTCGAGCTTCTCGCGTCGAAGAACGCGAAGACCTTCGAGAAGTACGAATTCAAGGAGATCGTGACGACCGATCCGCACGCGTACAACACGTTCAAGCACGAATACCCGAAGCTGGGCTATCGCTTCCCCGTGCGGCATTACGCTCAGTTCCTCCACGCGCACCTCGACCGGCTGAGAAGCCTGATGAAGAACAAGCTCGAGGCGCGCGTCGCCTACCACGATCCCTGCGGTCTCGGGCGCGCGAACGACAACCACATCTACGAGGAACCGCGCGAGATCATCGAGGCGATCCCCGGCGCCGAGCTCGTCGAGATGGGCCACAACCGAACCACCAGCATTTGCTGCGGAGGCGGCGGGGGCGGCATGTGGCTCGACGGCTTCGCTTGGGAGAAGGCGGGGACGCGAACGTCCGAGTGGCGCATCCACGAAGCGGTCGCGGCCGGCGCGCAGATCCTCGCCGTCGCCTGCCCGTACGAGACGCCCCGGTTCGACGACGCGGTCAAGAGCACGAATCACGCGAAGGACATCGCGGTGAAGGACATCGCCGAACTCGTGGCGGACGCCATTCAGGGCTAGGAGATTTCGAACATGAACATCGCCGTTCCGATCAAGTTCGTCCCGGATCTCGTCGAAGAGATGGAAATCGATTCGAGCACGGGCAAGCTCGACAGGACGTTCATGCGGCTCGTTCCGAACGAGCTCGACGAACACGCGCTCGAGCAGGCCCTGATCCTCAAGGAGCGCCACGGCGGAACCGTCGCCGTGATCACTCTCGACACGGGAGACGTGGACGAGGCGCTCTTCACCGCCGTCGCGAAGGGGGCCGATCGCGCGATCAAGATCGCGGGCGAAGGCTACGCGGAGGGCGTGACGAGCCACGCCTACGCGGACCTTCTCGCCGAGGCGCTGAAGAACGGCTCCTACGATCTCATTCTCGCGGGAACGCAGGCGGTGGACGATCTCGACGGCTCCGTCGGCGCTCTTCTCGCCGCGAAACTCGGGATCCCCTACGTCGGCTACACCGTCAAGGTCGTCGCGGAAGGCGGCAAGGTCGTCGCGACGAAGGAGTACCCGGGCGGTCTCCTCGCGGAGATCGAGGTGAACCCGCCCGCGGTGATCGGCATCCAGGCGGCCGAGAAGCCGCCGCGCTACGTCGTGACGTCGCTCGTCATGGACGCGATGAAAAAGGCGAAGATCGATGAGGCCGAAGGAGCCGCAGCGGGACTCGAGGGAGCGGCCGAGATCACCGGGATGCGCCCCCCCGAAGCGGGAAAGGGCGCCGAGATGATCGACGGCGACGCGAACGCGGTGGCGGAGAAGCTCGTCGGAATCCTGAAAGAGAAGGGCATTCTTTAATAGATCAAGGAGACGACCGATGGCTCAAGATGTCTGGGTGAACATAGAGACCCTGCGCGGCGAGGTGACGGAGACATCCTACACCATGCTCGCCGCGGGGAAGGCGATCGCGAAAGGACTGGGCGGAAGCCTTCGCGCGGTTCTCCTCGGCAACAACGTGAAGGGACTCGCGGGGAAGCTCGGCGCCGCGGACAGCGTGACCGTCGTCGATCACCCCGCTCTCGCCGACTTCAATCCCGAAGCGCATCTTCTCGCGCTCGCCGATCTCGCGAAGAAGGGCGCACCCCGCGCGTTTCTCTTCGGGCAGACCGCGTCCGGGACTGATCTTGCTTGCGGCCTCGCCGCGAAGCTCGGGTTTCCGGTGGCGAGTCCCTGCCGAACCTTCAAGGTTGAAGGAGGGGAGATCCTCTTCGAGGCGGTCACGTGCGGCGGCAAGATCATCGCGGAGGGAAAGCTCCCTGGACCGACCGGCGTCGCGATCGTCATGCCCGGCGGTTACAAGCCGGAAGAAGCGATGCAGGGCGGCTCGCCGAAAGTGGACGAGGCTTCGCCGGAGTCCGATCTCGGCGCGGCCCGCACCCGCTTCCGCGCCTACATCGAGCCGGACACGAGCGACGTCGACATCAGCAAGGTGCCGATCCTCGTCTCCGTCGGCCGCGGCATCGGCCAGAAGGAGAACATCGAGGCCGCGAAGGAGCTCGCGGCGGCCCTCGGCGGAGAGGTTTCCTCGTCGCGCCCGATCGTGGACCAGGGATGGCTCCCGACCTCGCGCCTCGTCGGCAAGTCGGGCAAGGCGGTCAAGCCGAAGCTCTACCTCGCGCTCGGCATCAGCGGATCGCCGGAGCACATGGAAGGACTCCCCGGCTGGGAGACGCTCGTCGCGATCAACACCGATCAGAAGGCCCCGATCTACGACGTGGCGACCTACGGGGCCGCGGTCGACGTGCTCGAGCTCGTTCCCAAGCTGACCGAGAAGGTCCGCGCGACGAAGAGCTAAACAAGAGGGTGCCATGACAGAAGGACAAGTGATCGCGAGAATCAACTTCTGGGGGATGCACGGCGCGCTCGACACGCTCGTCCACGCGTTCACCTACGTGATTCTTCCCCTTTGCGCGATCATCTTGCTGGTCCGTTTCTTCCGCCACATTCGTCTCTGGTGGAAGGTGGGCCGGCCGGATCGCCGTTGGGACCGACTCGGAACGCGCGTGGGAAGGCTGATTCAATACGGAGTCGTGCAGACCAAGGTCCTCCGCCAGAGATACCCCGGCGTCATGCACGTCCTGATCGCCTGGAGCTTCTTCGTGTTCTTCCTCGGCACGGTGATCGCGACGATCGACGCGGACGTCCCCATCGTCTTCGGAATGGAATCCGACAACGTCGTGCTCATCGGGGACACGTATCTCCTGTACAAGTTCGTTCTGGACATGTTCACGCTTCTCTTTCTCGTGGGCGTCGGCCTGGCGGCCTTCCGGCGATACGTTCAGAAGCCGGAACGCCTGACGCTCTCCTCTCCTTTCACGTACATGCTCGCGATGATCACGCTGATCGTGATCACCGGACTCCTCACCGAATCGACGAGGCTTGCGGCGATTGCGCGCGAGCCGGAGCTTCAGCCCGGCTGGCATCCCGGCCTCGCGTGGTCGACGCCGATCGGTTGGCTGGTCGCGCAAATCTGGCTCGGCGCCGGGATGGGCGTGCCGGCGATCGAGGCCTTTCATTCGGTTCTCTGGATCGTTCACGCGTGCCTCGTGGGGATCTTCTTCCTTACGTTACCCGTGAGCAAGCTGGTCCACATGCTCACCTCTCCCCTCAACACGTTCTTCTCCAAGCTCGACCGCCCGGTCGGGCAGCTCGCCCCGGCTCTGGTGCAGGAGGGAGGAGCGGCCGGCGCCGGCAAGCTCTCCGACCTCACGTGGAAGCAGCTGATGGACGGCGACGCGTGCACCGAGTGCGGCCGCTGCCAGGACGCGTGCCCGGCGCACTACGCGAAGACGCCGCTCTCACCGAAGGAGCTGATGATCTCGATTCGAGAAGGGCTTCACGGGAAGAACGGTTTCGCGAAGACGGGGGCCGACGCGCCCGAGTTCGTCGGGCAGGGGGTCGCCGATCCGGTCCTCTGGTCGTGCACGACGTGCGGCTCGTGCGTCGCCGAATGCCCGGTTCTCATCGAGCACGTCGACTCGATCGTCGACATGCGCCGCTATCTCCTCTATAAGCAGCGGGCCGACGCGGAGCTGATGACGGTGCTCGGGAGCTTCCGGCGCTACGGCAACTCGTTCGGCCAGTCGGATCGGAAGCGGGCGGTCTGGACGAAGGACATCGTCCCGAAGGTCAAGGACATCCGCAAGGAACCGGCCGACACGCTCTGGTTCGTCGGCGACTACGCGTCGTACAGCCAGACCCTCATCGAGCCGACCCAGATGACCGCCCGCGTCTTTCGGAGAGCCGGCATCGACTTCGGAATCCTCTACGACGGCGAGCGGAATGCCGGGAACGACGTCCGGCGCATCGGCGAGGAAGGTCTCTTCGAGATGCTCGCCATGAAGAACAAGCAGGTTCTCGAGAAGTGCGAGTTCAAGGAGATCGTAACCACCGATCCTCACACGCTGAACACGCTGAAGAACGAGTACTTCGCGAAAGGAAACGGAAAGCCGGCGCCGATGATCAGGCACTACTCGGAAGTGCTCGACGATGCGCTCCGGTCGGGGAAGCTGAAGGTCTCAAGGAAACTCGGCTACGCGGTGACCTATCACGATCCCTGTTATCTCGGGCGCTACAACGGAATCTACGAGCCCGCGCGGCGTGTGCTCGAGGCGATCGGCTGCCGCATCGTCGAGATGCCGCGGAATCGATCGAGTGGGTTCTGCTGCGGAGCCGGCGGCGGGCGCATTTGGATGAACGAGGAGGTCGTCAAGCAGAGGCCCAGCGAGGATCGCATCCGGGAGGCGCTGGCGCTCGGAAGCGCGGAATGCTTCGTGGTCGCGTGCCCGAAGGACCTGACGATGTATCGGGACGCGGTCAAGACGATAGGAGCGGAGAACAAGCTCCGCGTGAAGGATCTCATCGAGCTGGTCGACGAGGCGACGGCGGAGGCGGAGACGGCCGCGCCTGCGGTCGAGACGGCCGCCGCCGGATCGACGCTCGATAAGGAGGCAGACGCATGAAAGAGAAAGTAGGGGTCTACGTCTGCCATTGCGGCAGCAACATCGCCGGAATCGTCGATGTTGAAGAAGTGGCCAAGTGGGCGGGCGTCAACCTCGAGGACGTCGTCGTCTCGAAGGACTACAAGTTCATGTGCTCGTCACTCGGCCAGGAGCTCATCGAGGAGGACATCAAGAAGGACGGTCTCACGCGCATCGTGGTGGCGGCGTGCTCGCCCCACCTGCACGAAAAGACCTTCCGCCGCGCGGCCGAGACCGCGGGGATGAACCCGTACCTCACGCAGATGGCGAACATCCGCGAGCACATCTCCTGGACGACCAAGGACAAGAAGGCGGCCACGGAGAAGGTGAAGGCGATGGTCGCCGCGGCGGTTGAGCGCGTGAAAGTCCAGGAGCCGCTCGAGCCGAAATTCGTCGACGTGAACCCGAACACGCTCGTGATCGGAGGCGGAATCGCGGGGATCCAGGCGTCGCTCGAGCTCGCCGACGCGGGTTACCACGTCTACTTGGTCGAGCGCGAGCCGAGCATCGGCGGCCACATGGCCCAGTTCGACAAGACGTTCCCGACGCTCGACTGCTCCGCGTGCATCCTCACGCCGAAAATGAGCGATGTGGGGCTCCACGAGAACATCACGCTCATGACTTGGGCGGAGCTCGAGGAGCTCTCCGGTTCGGTCGGCAACTTCAAGGCGAAGATCCGCAAGCGCGCCAAGTACGTCGACGAGGTGCTCTGCACCGGGTGCGGCATCTGCATCGAGAAGTGCCCGCGCAAGGTCGTGGACAACGTGTTCGAGGCGGGCCTCGGGGTGCGCAAGGCGATCTACGTTCCCTTCGCGCAGGCCGTCCCGAAGTACCCGGTCATCGACACCGAGACGTGCATCTACTTCGACACGGGAAAGTGCAAGGCGTGCGAGAAATTCTGCCCGACCGATGCGATCGTTTGGGATCAGAAGGACGAGATCATCGAGGTGGACGTCGGCAACGTGATCATCGCGACCGGCTGGGATCTCTTCGACTGCAAGCGGATCCCGCAGTACGGGTACGGGCGGATCGCGAACGTCTTCACGAACCTCGAGTTCGAACGGATGTGCAACGCCGCCGGACCGACGGCGGGAAAGATCTTCATGCGGGACGGCGTGACGGAGCCGAAGTCGATCGGCATCGTCCACTGCGTCGGCAGCCGCGACAAAAACTACAACGAGTACTGCAGCGCGGTCTGCTGCATGGCCGCACTCAAGTTCGGGCACCTCGTGATGGAGAAGACCGAGGCCGAGGTCTACTCCTTCTACATCGACATGCGCCCGAACCAGAAGGGGTACGAAGAGTTCTACCAGCGCCTTCTAGACGAGGGGATGAACTTCGTGCGCGGCAAGGTCGCCGACATCTCGGACGTGCCGCGCCTCCCGGGCGAGGAAGGGAAGATCGTCGTCCAGGTGCAGGACACGCTCCTCGGTAAGCAGCGCCGAATCCCGCTCGACGTGGTCGTCCTCATGGGCGCCATGGAGCCCCGCTTCGACGCGAAGGATCTCGGCCTCAAGGTCGGGATCTCGTGCAGCATGGCCGGCTGGTTTACGGAGCGCCACCCGAAGCTCGATCCGGTGGCGACGATGACCGACGGCATCTTCATCGCGGGCGCGTGCCAGGGACCGAAGGACATTCCGGCCGCCGTGGCGCAGGGAGCGGCCGCCGCTGCGCGCGTCCAGGGAATGATCGCGAAGGGCAAGGTGATGATCGAGCCGATCGTGGCGACGATCCGCGAGGAGAGTTGCTCCGGCTGCCGGATCTGCAACAACCTCTGCCCGTACAACGCCATCGAGTACCTCGCGGAGAAGGAAGTGAGCCGCGTCCTCCACGAGCTGTGCAAGGGCTGCGGGACGTGCGTCGCCGCCTGCCCGGCCCAGGCGATCACGGGGGCCCACTTCAGTAACGAGCAGATCTTCGCCGAGCTTAAGGGGATCCTCTACGACGCGATGGGCGAAACGGAGCGGGCGGCCGAGCCCGCCGTGAAGTAGCGGGAGGAAGACGCCGATGAGTGATGGAACCTTCGAACCCAAGATTGTCGGATTCCTGTGCAACTGGTGCTCCTACCGCGCCGCGGATCTTGCCGGTTCTTCGCGCGTGAAATACCCGCCGAACGTCCGGATCATCCGCGTGATGTGCAGCGGACGGGTGGACCCGACCTTCGCCCTGAAAGCGTTCGAGCTCGGGGCGGACGGGGTTCTCCTGGCCGGCTGCCATCCGGGCGAGTGCCACTATCTGGAGCAGAACTACAAGGCGATGCGGCGCTTCTCGATGCTGAAGCACACGCTGCGCGCTATGAAGCTCGAAGAGGAACGTTTCCAACTCCTCTGGGCCTCCGCCGCAGAAGGGAATCGTTTCGCCGAGCACGTCGCCAAGATGACCGAAGAGGTCCGGAAGCTCGGGCCCTTGAGCTGGCGCCGGAACTGGATTGAGAAGGGCCTCGACGACAAGGAGATCGAGAAGTTCTTGAAGGAACACGAGGAAGCGATGGAGGTGCCGGCAAGATGAGCGACAAGGGTAAGCTGGCGCTGTACTGGGCCGCGTCTTGCGGCGGCTGCGAGATCGCGGTGCTCGCCGTCAACGAGAAGATTCTCGACGTGGCGAACGCCTTCGACATCGTCTTTTGGCCGTGTGTCATGGACGGGAAGGTGCGGGACATCGAGAAGATGCCCGACAAGAGCATCGATCTCTGCCTCTTCAACGGAGGCATCCGGAACAGCGAGCAGGAGTACATGGCGCGCCTTCTCCGGAGGAAAGCGAAGGTCTTGGTCGCGTTCGGATCGTGCGCGCACGAGGGGTGCATTCCGGGTCTCGCCAACATGAACTCGCGGGACGAGATTCTCCAGTTCGTCTACAAGGATTCCCCCTCCGCGGACAACCCGAAGGGAGTGCTCCCCGAGGTCGAGACGAAGGTTCCCGAGGGCACGCTTCACCTGCCGTTCTTCTACGACACGCTGAAGACGCTCGGACAGACCGTGGATGTCGATTACTATCTTCCCGGCTGCCCGCCGGAACCGGAGCGGATTTGGGACGCGATCGTCGCGATTCTATCCGGGAAACTCCCGCCGCCCGGCTCGGTGATCGGCGCCGAGACGACCGTTTGCGACGACTGCCCGCGCAAGCGCGAAGAAAAGAAGATCAAGGAGTTCAAGCGCACCTGGCAGATCATCCCGGACACGGAAAAGTGCCTCCTCGAGCAGGGGATCGTCTGTTGCGGGATCGCGACGCGCGCCGGCTGCGGCGCCCTCTGCCCGCAGGTCGGCTCTCCGTGCATCGGCTGCTACGGGCCGAACGCCGGTGTGGAGGACTTCGGCGCCCGCATGATGACCGCGATCGCTTCCGTGATCGACTCCGAGGATCCGGAGGAGATCGATCGGATCATCCAAGAGGGCATTCCCGACCCTGTCGGCACGTTCTACCGGTTCTCTCTCGCGCACAGCTCGCTCCGCCGCTCGAATCGGGCGGGAAACGGGAAACCGGCGGCCAAGGAAGAAGAAGCGGAGGTGAGCGGACGATGAAACGCATCTCGATTGATCCCATCACCCGCCTCGAGGGACACGGGAAGATCGACATCTTTTTGACCCCGGAGGGAGAGGTCGCGAACGCGTATGTTCAGGTGCCGGAGCTGCGCGGCTTCGAGACGTTCTGCGTCGGACGACCGGCCGAGGACATGCCGAACCTGACGAACCGCATCTGCGGCGTCTGCCCCGAGGCGCATCACATGGCGGCGACGAAGGCGCTCGACGCGCTCTTTCACGTCGATCCGCCGCCCACCGCGAAGAAGCTGCGGGAGCTCTTCTACAGCATCTTCTACGCGACGGACCACACGACCCACTTCTACGCGCTCGCGGGGCCCGACTTCGTAATGGGCCCCGACGCGCCGAAGGAGGTCCGCAACATCCTAGGGGTCGTCGGCAAGGTCGGGATGGAGATCGCGGGGAAGGTCCTCAAGATGCGGCGCGACGGCCATCATCTCATCAAGATGATGGGCGGGCGCCCCGTGCATCCGAACTGGGGGCTCCCCGGAGGCGTGAGCCGCGGCATCAACGAGGAGCAGCGAGCGGAGATCGAGAAGCTCGGGCGCGATGCGGTCGAGTTCGCGAAGTTCTCGCTTAAGCTCTTCGGCGATATCGTGCTCAAGAACTCGGACTACGTGAAGATCGTGACGGGGGACATCTATCTCCACAAGACCTACAACATGGGCACGGTCGACGCGAATAACCACGTCAACTTCTACGACGGGAAGATCCGCGTGGTCGGTCCGGACGGCAGAGAGCACGCCAAGTACGACGCGAAGGACTACCGCGAGTACATCGCCGAACGCACCGAGCCTTGGTCATACCTCAAGTTCCCGTACCTCAAGAAAGTCGGATGGAAGGGTTTCACGGACGGCGTCGATTCGGGCGTCTACAAGGCGACCCCACTATCGCGCTTGAACGCCGCGGACGGCATGGCGACGCCGCTCGCGCAGGCCGAGTACGAGAGAATGTACGACACGCTCGGCGGGAAGCCGGTGAACCACACGCTCGCGACCCATTGGGCGCGTCTGGTAGAGCTTCTCTACGCGACGGAGCGCTGGGTGGGGCTCGCGACCGACCCGGAAATCACGGGGAAGGAGTTCCGCGTCCTGCCGACCGAGACGCCGACCGAGGGCGTGGGGAGCGTCGAGGCGCCGCGTGGAACTCTCACCCACCATTTCTGGACCGACGAGAGGGGAATTCTCACGAAAGTGAACCTGGTCGTCGGAACGACGAACAACAACGCGCCGATCAACATGTCGGTCAAGAGAGCGGCGCAAAGCTTGATCCAAAAAGGAAAGCCGGTGAACGAAGGTCTTCTCAACATGGTCGAGATGGCCTTCCGCGCGTACGATCCGTGCTTCGGGTGCGCGACGCACACCCTGCCGGGCCATATGCCGCTCGAGGTGATCCTCCGCGGTCCGGACGGCGAGGTGATCGAGCGGCTCGCGCAGAACATGGACTGAGGGCGGACGTCGAACATGCGAACGCTCGTGCTCGGGCTCGGGAACCCAATCCTGCGGGATGACGGGGTCGGGATCCGCGTCGCGGAGAGGCTTCGGCCTCTCCTCGCGGACCGGCCGGACGTTATCGTGGAGGAGGATTACTGGGGAGGGCTTCGCCTGATGGAGCACATGATCGGTTACGATCGCGCGATCGTAATCGACGCGACGGCTCCGGGGGACGAGCCGGGTCGGATTCGTCTTCTCGCGCCCGACTCGATCCCCACGCAGCGGAGTGCCTCGGCCCACGACGTCAACTTGCCCACGGCTCTCGAGCTCGGGCGAATGGCGGGCGCGCATCTTCCGCCCGCCGAGGAGATTGTTCTCGTCGGGATCGAAGCCGCCGATGTCTTGAACTTCGGAGAAGTCTTTACCCCCGAAGTGGAGGCCGCCGTGCCGCGCGCGACGGAGGCGGTGCTCGCCCTCCTGGACGGGAAGAGGGAAGGAACATGATTTCCACCGAGAAGTTGCGCTACTACTCCTACTTCGCCGGAGTGGACAACGAATCGCTCAAGGCGGTCGCCGAGATCGCCGACGAGAAGACGCTCCACGCGGTCACGGTCCTCTTCAAGGAAGGGGATCCCGCGGACGCGCTCTACATCGTGACGAGCGGACAGGTCGACGTCAGCCTCCAGCTCGGAAGCGGACGCGAGGTCATCGTGGACCAGCTCGTTCCCGGGGATCTTCTCGGGTACTCGGTCTTCGTCGAGCCGCACCGGATGCGCGCCAAGGCGACGGCTCGCAAGGAGTGCACGGTGATCGCGATCGACGCGGAGAAGATCCGAGCGCTCTGCGAGAAGGACACGAAGCTCGGCTTCCTGCTGGTGAAGCAGGTGGCGGCGGCGCTCGCGCACCGCTTGAGCGGAGCGGTTACGCAGATCGCCGCGGCGGAATAAGGATTCGGATTCCGATCGGCATCCAAGTCGGAAGCCCGAAGGAGGAGCCCCGGAAGCGGGGCTCCTTCGCTTTCGGCGCGGGGCCTACTTCGGACCCGCCCCGCGTTCCTGAATCTCTCTCGCCTTCTTCGGATCGCGCACGAGGTCGCTGTGGCAGGGAGGCTTCTCGCCGCGCGACGCGCCTCCGACGGCGGGCGAAGAAGCTTCGCCCGGAAGAGGCTCTCCGTGCTCTTCGAGAATCCCTCTCTGCTCGGGTGTCAGGGCCGGGGATTCCTTCGGCCCGCCTGGGTCGTATCCTTCCGCCTTCCCCGACGCGAACTCCTCGATCTCCCGGCTGATCCGCACCGCGCACCAATCGTGCCCGCACATCGCGCAGAAGTCGGTGTCGATCGAGAGATCCTCGTCGTGAAAGGCCCGAGCGGTGTCGGGATCGAAGGCAAGCGCGATGTGTCTCTCCCAGTTCAGCGCCGCGCGCGCCTTGGAGATCTCGTCGTCCCGGTCGCGCGTTCCCGGAATCCCGAGCGCGATGTCCGCGGCGTGCGCCGCGATCTTGTAGGCGATGCAGCCTTCCTTCACGTCGCGTTTCTTCGGAAGGCCGAGATGCTCCTTCGGCGTAACGTAGCAAAGAAACGCCGCGCCGTGATACGCGGCCGCCGTCGCGCCGATCGCGCTCGTGATGTGGTCGTAGCCGGGAAAGACGTCGGTCACGAGGGGCCCGAGAACATAGAACGGCGCGCCGTGACAGAGAGCGCGCTCGATCTTCATGTTGTACTCGATCTGGTCGAGAGGAATGTGCCCCGGTCCCTCCACCATCGTTTGCACGCCCTTCGCCCACGCCCTCTCGACCAGTTCTCCCAGAACGTAGAGTTCGCGAAGCTGCGCCTCGTCGGTCGCGTCGGCGAGGGAGCCCGGCCGGAGCCCGTCCCCGAGCGAGAAGCTCACGTCATGCGCGCGCGCGATGTCGCAGATCTCGTCGAAGAGATCATAGAAGGGGTTTTGGCGCCCGTGATGAATCATCCACTTCGCGAGGAGCGAGCCTCCCCGCGAGACGATCCCGCTCACCCGGCCGCGCACGTAGGGGAGATGCTCGCGGAGAAGGCCGGCGTGGATCGTGATGAAATCGACTCCCTGCATCGCCTGATGCTCGATCGTGCGGAGGATGTCGGCGTGCGAGAGATCCTCGATCGCGCGCCCGACGATCATCGAGTAGACCGGAACCGTCCCCACGGGAACCGGCGCGCTCCGGATGATCGCCTCGCGCGTCGCGTCGAGGTCCCCGCCGGTCGAGAGGTCCATCACGGTATCCGCGCCCCATCGGACCGCCCAGCGCATCTTCTCGACCTCTTCGTCCGCGGAGCTTTTCACCGGAGACGCGCCGAGGTTCGCATTGATCTTCGTCGTCGCCGCCCGCCCGATCGCGATCGGATCGAGTCCGCATCGAAGATGCGCGCGGTTCGCCGGGATGATCATGCGCCCCGCAACGATCTCGCCCCGCACGTCCTCGGGGGCGAGGTGCGGCTCGCGCTCCGCGGCGCGCTTCATCTCAGGCGTGATCGTGCCGAGGCGGGCGCGCTCGAGCTGCGTCACAGCGTTCTTCTCGCCGCGCGGAGCCGGGTTGAAGTCCCACGCGGTCTTCTCAGACGGCGCCGGCATTCCGGGCGTGTCGGGCGAGGAGAAAGCGAGAGGCGTTCCGACCCCGGGCGGAAGCGCGAAGCTCCCGGGCGCCGTCCCCTCGCGTTTGCTCGACGGGTTCGCCCCGCCGCGAAGAGGCGGTTCATACATAAAGGGCATCCGTCTCCCTTGCGGGTCTTTGGGTTCGCGATGAGACATGGGATCGATCTCCTTGGCAGGCCGAGTGCCGCGTTCCCTACGCCGGTACGAACCGGATCAGGTTCCACGAGTGCTTCTCAGCGTCCCGGCCATCCAGCCGCGATCGGACGGCCGATCGAGCCAGGACGCGCCCCGAGCGTGCGTTTTCATTGTAGCATGGCTCCGGACGAGAGGCGAGCCGCGGCGCCGCGGGCTCTGGGCGGGCCGGGGTGAGAAGACGCGGCTACGGCGCGCGGTCCGCGGGCGAGCATTCCGCGGCGGCCGAAGGAGATCCGGAGCGGCGCGCCGCCATTCTCGCGGCGCCCCGCATGCTTCGCACGAGGTGAAGGCCGAGAGAGACCCCGACATGCTCCTCTTCGTCGATCACGACGTCCGCGCCCGCGATCTCGAGAGCGGCGTGGTACCTGTGGTAGCGCGCGCGGGCGACGATCAGCGCGCGGTCGTTTCGAGAACGCACGGCCTGAACGATCTTCTCGGCCGTTAACGGGTCGGGTACCGTGACCGCGATCGCGCAGGCGGAGGCGACGCGGAGAGAATCCAGAACCTCCACCTGCGTCGCGTCCCCGACGCGCGCCTCGAACCCGTCCTCTTGCGCCTTCCGCGCGAGCTGCGTGTTGAGATCGAGAACCAACACGCGAACGCCGTACTTCTTGAGCGCCTCGCCGACCGCCTCTCCCGCCGGGCCGTAGCCGACGAGGATCACGAGGCCGGACGAATCCGCAAGACCCGACTCGGCGGGAGGCGCGTCCGAGCGCGCGAGACCGACCCGCCGCAACGCTCCGAGAACGAACGACGCGGCCGGACGTGCGCCCGCGACCAAATAGGGGGTCAGGAAGAGCGTCGCCATCATCGTCGCGGCCATCATCTTGAAGAGATCGTCCGTGAGAACGGTCCCCCGTGCGGGACCGGCGATGACGAAAGAGAACTCGCCGATCTGCGCGAGACACACTCCCGCGGCGATCGACTGAAAGTGCGTTTGGCGAAGTGCGCGAAGCACGCCCCACACGATCGCTGCCTTCCCGACGACGACCGCCGCGACGACCCACGCGATCAGACGAACATGGCTCACCATCCATCCCGGATCGGAGAGCATTCCCACCGACCCGAAGAAGAGCGCGACGAGGAGGACACGGAGCACGGCGAGATCCGCGCGGACCTGGGCGGCATAGGGGGACTCCGCGAGGAGAAGGCCCGCGACGAACGCACCGAGCGCCGGGGAGAGCCCCATCTCGTGGGCCATCCAGATCGACGCGAGCGCGGCGACCATCGCGAAGAGAACCGGAAGCTCGCGATTTCGAATCCGGGCGGTTGCGATGAGAACGCGGGGAGCGAGAATGTTGAAGAGAAGGTAGAGAAGAGTCATCGCCGCGAGAAGCATGAGGCCCGAGCGGCCGAGAGCGGGCAAGATCCCGCCGTGAGACGAATCCGTGAGAACGCCGGAGAGAAGGACGAGCGGGATCACGGCGAGGTCTTGCAGGAGAAGGATTCCGAGCGCGTGGCGACCGTGCACGCTGTCGACCTCGGCGCGGGTCATGAGCATGCGCAGCACGCCGGCGGTGCTGCTCAAGGCGAGCGCGCCGCCGAGGACGATCGCTCCGCGAGGCGAGACCCCGAGAGCCGACGCGGCGGCTGCGGCGAGAAGGCCGGTCGCGACGACTTGAAGCGTTCCCCCGCCCAGCGCGATCGGTCCCATTTCGCGGAGGCGCTTCCACGAGAACTCGAGGCCGACCGAGAAGAGGAGGAGCGCGACCCCGACCTCCGCGAGCCCGGTGATCTCCTCGCCGGTCGCCGCGATGTCGAGCCCGTTCGGCCCGAGGAGCGCCCCGGCCAGCAGGTATCCGAGGAGCGCGCTCTGGCGCAGCCGCTCGCACAGGGCCCCGAGCGCGAGGGCGGCCGCGAGGAGAGCTCCCACATCGAACAGAATCGCCCAGAAGTCCATCGAGAGGAGTATGCCGATTGAAGGGAGCGGCGGCTAGCCAGGATTTAGCGGCAATCCGTCAGAAGTGTGCTTCTTGCGCGGCCGCCGGGGCGCGGGGCGAGGGGGTGAACCGGCGAGTTCCCGAGCGCGCCGGGCCTTGCCGAGCCGGCACCGTGTCGTGGGCCCGGCGCGCTCGGGGTGTCTCTTCCGGCACCCCCTCGCCCCGGGCCCCGGCCGAGAAACACAGGTTGGGCTTCTGTCGAATTGAGATGATGCCCGGGAAGCGCGCGTCATCGAACGATCATCGCGCGTCGCGTGAGGTTCCCGCGCGGCGACTCGAGGCGCACGAGATAGAGGCCGAGGCCCGCGCGCCGGCCCGCGTCGTTCCGGCCGTCCCACGCGTGCGTGTGGAAACCGGGCGCGTGAAGACCCGAGACGATCGTCCGCACGAGACGCCCGTTCGGATCGAACACGCGAAGCGCGACCGGCGAGGAAGAGGGGATCTCGAAAGCAAGGAGGCACTCCTCGGAGAACGGGTTCGGCCGGATCGGGAAGAAGGCGAAGCGGCGGCTTCCGGGACCGCCGAGCCGGTACCATTCCACCCGCGCGATCGGAAAGCGCTCCGACCCGGACGGCGCCGCGCCCCCCCAGACGAGATCGAGCGAGGGCTCGCCCCCCTCTCCCCACGAGAGCGAGACGAGATCGTACCTCTTTCCGCCGTCCAAAACGCGCGGCTCCCCCTCCTTGAAGGCGAAGACGACGACGAGATTTCTTCCATCCTGAACGATCGCCGTGTGAAGCAACGGATCGAGGGGCCTCGCGCGGATCGCCGGAGCGCCCGCGCCCTCCGGAAGGAGCAGCCGAAACGCGCCCGCACGCACGCTCCCGGTCCCCTCGAGCGAAACGACGAACGAATCGGGAGAGGCCCCGATCCAGAGAACCCCCTCGGCTCCCGGGATTTCCTCCGCCGCCGGACGCTCGAGAAGGAGGTTCGTCCCGAGGAGAGACGGAAGGATCCCGAGGTCCGCCGGGCCGACCGCGCGGTCGCGATCAACATCCGCGAGACCAAGGCGAACGACCGGCGCCCAGAGAGGGAGGACGTCGAGAAGATGATCGATGAGCGCCGCGGCGTCCCTCTCGTCGATGTTTCCGTTTCCGTTGCAGTCGCCGAGAGGATACTGCTTCACGAAGAGGCCCACGCTCACGGTGTCCGCCGGACGGGAGGCGAGGTCCGTCCAAAGAAAGAGGCGCCCGTCGAACTCGCCGGAGGGGAGCTCGTTCGCGAGAACGCCTACCCAGAGCGTCTCGCTTTCTCCGGCGCCGAGATCCCCTTCGTCCGGGATCACGCGGATCCACGGATCGGACGGGGTGATCGACCACTCGAAGCCGATCTCCCCCTCGTTCCGGATGATCACCTCATCCGGCTCCGGATCCGGAGGGCTTCCCCCCGCGGGGCCGCCAAGGGGGTCGTGGCCGAACGAGACGGTTCGGCGGGAGAGGTCGAACGCGCCGATCGCTTCACGTGTGAAGCGACGAGGAAGGGAGAAGTCGCCCTCGCCGCACTCGGCGAAAGAAGAGACGCGCCATTCGTAACCGCCGGGAGGCAAGCGGTCGATCCGCAAGGAATCCGCGTCCCTCGCGAGAAGCGTGTCGGCGATCGGGTTCGGCGGATCCCCGGAAGACCACGCTCGGAAACGGCTTCCGGTCGCGCCGTCCGGCGGATACCAGAGAAAGACGATCGGCGCGCCGCCCGCAACGGAAGCCCCGTCGGGCGGCCAGAAGAGAACGGGCGGAGGCGGCGGGGCGAGCCGGGTTCCCGCGACGCGCCCGCTCGAGGAGACGGCGCACAGTCCGACCGCGCGCACCTCATAGAGATGCGTCCCCGGCGCGGGACGGTCCGCGAAGCGCTCCGTGTTGGCGGGGAGAAGCGCGATGCTCTCCTCGTTCCGGAGAACCTCGAACGCGGTCTCGTCGTCCGAATCGTCGCGCCACGAGAGAACGAGGCTGTCGCAGCGCTCCTCCGTCGCGCGAAGATCCGCCGGCGGGCGCGGGGAGCCGGGAAGGACCGTCCCGGCCGCGGGCGCGCTCCTCGAGCGTCCGCATCGGTTCACCGTCTCGATCTCGTACGCGTGGGTTCCGGAGAAGACGCGGTCCGTGTAGCTCGATTCTCCCGGCTTCAGCGCGGCGAGGAACGCCCCATCCCTGAACACATAAAGCGAATCGACGAGCGCGTCCCCTTTCCAATCGAGACGGACAACGACGCAGGATGTGTCGCTCGCCGTAAGGTTCGCGGCCGGAAGAGGAGGGCCGGCGGCCAAACCGATCGCCTCGACCGGCGCCGAGAAGCCGCACCGGTTCTCCGCCACCACGCCGTACCGATGCGTCCCCTCGGCGCTGTCCGCATAGGATCGCTCCTCGGCGGAGAGAATCGCGAGAAGCGCGCCGTCCCGATCGACCCGGTAACGCTCCGCCCGCGCCGCGCCGTCCCAGGAGAGACGAACGACGGAGCAGAGACCCCGGCTCGCCGTGAGTCCCTCGACCGGATCGGGGGCGGGCCGAAGAACAGCGCCCGTGTCCGCGATCGCATCCGACCATCCGCACGCGTTCCTCGCGGCGACGGAGTAGACGTGCGTCCCCGTCGCTCCCGAATCCGCGTGGAACGAGAGCCCGGCATCGAGCGTCGCGAGGATCTCGCCGTCCCGGAAGAGACGGACGCTGTCCGCCCCCGCAGGAGCTTCCCACCTCAAGAAAACCGCGCCGCAGAGCGTGTCGCTCGCGGAGAAGGCGACCGGCGAGCCCGGGTTCGGAGGAAGCGCGCTTCCGGACGCGAAGACGGAATCCGAGGCTCCGCACCGGTTCCTCGCGAGGAGCGCGTAGCGATGAACGCCGGCCGAGACGGTATCGACCTGGAATCGGGCGGTCGCCGGAAGGACCGCGATGCGCGCGCCGTCCCGATGCACTTCGTACGATTCCGCTCGATCCGACTCCTCCCACTCGAGACGAACGGCGGAGCAGAGCCCGTCGCTCGCGGCGAATCCGGACGGAGCTTCAGGGGGGGGCGGGAGGACCGAGCCGACCGCGCGCTCTTCGTTCGACCATCCGCACTTGTTCCACGCGCGGATGCCGTAGACGGAGCTGCCCGAGGGGATCGTGTCGAAGAAGACGGTCGCCGACGAGGGGAGCATTGCGAGCGTCTCTCCGTCCCGCGTGAGGGAATAACCGGCCGCGCCGATCGACGCGGGCCACGCGAGGCGGACGATCGAGCAGGAAGTGTCGCTCGCCGTGAACGGGCGCGGCCGGTCCGGCGCGCGAAGAACCGATCCCGAGTCGGTCGAGGCCCCCGACCATCCGCAGCTGTCCCCCGCGGCGACCGCATACGCGTGCGTTCCGGGAGGCGGCGAGTCTTCATAGAAGAGAACATCGGCGGGAAGCGAGACGAGAAGATCGCCGTTCCGGAAGAGCCGGTACGCCGCCGCTCCGGGCGATGCAATCCAGTCGACGCGCACGATCGAGCAGGAGGTGTCGCTCGCCGCGATCGCGGCCGGAGGATCGGGAGGCGGCGTCGCGGCACCGATCGCGGAAGCCGGCGCCGACCATCCGCACGAGTTCCCTGCCTGCACTTCGTAACGATGCTCGCCGCGCGAGGGACGGTCGTCGTAGGTCGTCCGCGGCGAGGAAACGACCGCGATCGGCCCGCCGTCGCGCAACACCCGATAATGTGCCGCGCCCGACGACGGATCCCACGAAAGCCGGACGATCGCGCAAAGCCCCTCGCTCGCGGTGAGGTTCTCGGGTTTCGCGGGCAGCCTCTCGGGAGAGCCGATCGCCTGCGCCGAAAGCGCCGATTCCCCGCACCCGTTGTAGGCGAGCACGCGATACGCGCTCGGCCTCGAGGGCGCCCCCGCGTCTTCGTACGAAGTCGCGTTCGCCGCCGCTTCTGCGATCTTCGTCCCGTCGCGGAAGATCCGGTATCCCGACTCGCCCGCGACATCGTTCCACTCGACCCGCACGCGCCCGCAGAGGTTCGACGAGGCCCGCACGCCGAAGGGAGCAGCCGGAGGATCGCACGCATATCGCGCGATCCGGGACGCCGGAACGCGGCCCGCCTCCTGGAACGACCCGCCCGCGACGAGCCCGCCGCGAAACACGGCGAGCGCGCGCACCCTTCCGTCCGGTCCGAGATGAAACGCCTCCCACGAGGGGGAACGGAAGCGAGCGATATTCTTCGTCGGGATGCCGTCCGCGCGGTCGAAGAGACCTCCCGCCGCGGGCGCGCCGTCGAACGAAGCGAAGCAATGAACCGTCCCGCTTGTTCCGCCCCCGAGAGCGCCCCACGCGGAGCCGTTCCAAACGGCGACTCGGCTCGCCGGCGATCCTCCCGCGAGGGCGAAATCGCCGCCGGCAAGAAGAAGACCGCCTTCAACGAGAAGAGCGCGAACCGTTCCGTCGGTTCCCGCGCCGAGAGAGGACCACGAAGAGCTGTTCCATCGCGCGACGTTCGGGGCGGGCGCGCTTCCTGCTGACATAAACGATCCACCTGCGAAGAGATCCCCCCCGAGAACCGCGAGCGCATGGACAGGCCCGTCGGTTCCGGCGCCGAGAGCGCTCCACGCGCTTCCGTCCCAGACCGCGAGGTTGGACGCGGGAACACTTCCCGCGGAGGCGAAGGAGCCGGCGGCGACGAGCCGGCCGTCGTACACCGCGAGCGCCCGAACCGGTCCGTCCGTGCCGCCTCCGAGCGGCGCCCACGACGATCCGTTCCAGCGCGCGATCCGGCTCGCGGCGGCGCCCCCCGCCTCGGTGAAATCGCCTCCCGCGACGAGCGCGCCGTTCCAAATCGCGAGCGCCTCGACCGGACCGTTCAGACCCGCGCCGAGCGCGCTCCAGGATTGCCCGTCCCACCGCGCGACGCGGTTCGCCGCCGCGCCCCCCGCCTCGGTGAAATCGCCGCCGGCGATGAGCGCGTCGCCGAAAACGACGAGCGCTCGCGCGTCGCCATTCAGTCCGGATCCGAGCGGATGCCAGGCGGGGATCCCCACGGGCGTTCCGCCGCCGGGGGGAACCAGCGTCTCGTCCGCGCGCGCGCCGCCGATCGCGACGAGCAGAACAAAGAAGACGAGAAGAACCGAGGGGGCGGCGCCGTGCGGCGCGGCGCGGAAGATCCGCCGATCGCCGGCGGCGTCGACTCTCGCGGAAATCGGAAGAAGCACGGCCCACCTCCTCCGCTCCGGGCGCGCGGCGCCTCGCCCGGAGGGATGCGGAACCCCGGGGACACCGCCCGCGCGATGATCCGGACGGCTCCCCGTTCGACGCCGCCATTCTATCGAAAGCCGCGCGCGCTCACAAGCCGGGCTGGAATTCGGTACATGATACCCTAATTCTGAATACCCTGTTTCGAAATTCGGTAAATTTGAATTCGGTACCTGATACCCTGTTTCCGAGCGGCGACTCGACAGATGGCAGGACTCTCCACAAACAAGGTATCAAATAGGGTATCAGGTACCGAACTAACGCGGGTGGGCGTACTCCGGGTGATCGATGGTTCGGATCCGCTCGACGTACTCCGCGTCGGAGACCTCGTTTCTCCAGATTCCGGCCGCCCGCGCTGCCGCATAGCCCGCCGTGAAGAGAAGGACGACCGCGAAGGCGAACGACAAGACGCCGATCCGCCGCCGCTTCGCGCCCAGCGCGAGGGCCGGCTCGACCGGACACGCCGCCACGCAGTCGAGACACCCCGTGCACTCGACGCTCAACGTCTCCTTCTTGGACGAGACGGGAAGCCTCGCCATGCAGACCCGGTCGCAGATGCCGCATCCGGTGCACGCCTCGTCGTTCCGGCGGATCCGCACAGGAGATCGCCACGAGAAGAAACCGAGAAGCGCGCCGTACGGGCAGAGAAAGCGGCACCACGCCCCCTGAACGAAGACCGAGGCGACGGCGAGAACCGCGAGCAGCGCCGCCGCGGTCGTTCCGAGCCTCGCGAAGAAGAGGTACATCTTCACGTCGGAAACGCGGTTGTAGGGCGACTCGATGAAGCCGCGAAGCTCCGCGGCGCTCATGCCGAAGATCGCCCAAAGGAAGAACGCGAGAAGGAGATACTTGAGACTTCGAAGTCCGATGTCGACCGGACGCGGCGGCCGGAAGTTCCTTCGAAAGAGCTTCTGTCCGACGCGGGCGAGCGATTCCGAGAGGAGCCCGACCGGACAGATCCACGAGCAGAACGCCTTGCGAAGAAAAAGCGCCGTCGCGATGAAGATGACGAAGAGAACCGTCGCCGCGGGGTGGACCCTGTTCAGCGTCCCCTGATGGATCCAGTCGAGAAGCCCCATGAGCCCGCTGATCGGGAGAAAGCCCTCCACCCCCGGAGGGCGAACGGGAAGAGGCGTTCGACCCTCGCGGGCGGCATCGAGGAAGAAGGCGAACTGCACGCCGAGGAAGACGCAAAGGAGAGCGAACGCGGTCTGCACGACGAGCCGCGCGCGAAACGACAGGTACGGCTTGACCCCCGCCGTTCCGCGAAGCCACGACGCGGCCTTCGCCGCCCGCTCGGCTGCGAACCTTGAGACGTGAATCACGCGCGAACCTCCTCGGGGGGATTCTCCGGGCCCGGGTGGAGCAGCCGAAGCGCGTTGAACACGACGAGAAGCGAGACCCCCATGTCGGCGCCGATCGCGCCCCACAGCGAGGGGTGCCCCGCGAACGTGAGCGCGACGAACGCCCCCTTCACGGCGATCGACGCGGCCACGTTCTGTTTAATAATGGAGAGCATTCGTCGCGCGTGCCGCACGAGCCAGGGGAGCCGGAGAAGGTCGTCGCTCATGAGCGCGACATCCGCCGTCTCGATCGCGGCGTCCGATCCGGCGGCGCCCATCGCGATCCCGACGCTCGCGCGCGCCATCGCGGGGGCGTCGTTGACGCCGTCCCCGAGCATCCCGACCGTTTCGTGCGCGCGCGAGAGATCTTCCACCGCGCGCACCTTGTCCTCGGGGAGAAGCTCCGCGCGCACCTCGTCGACGCCTGTCTTACGGCCGACCGCGTCGGCCGTGCCGCGGTTGTCTCCGGTCAGCATGACGATCGGGCGGATCCCCGCCGCGCGGAGCGCGTCAATCGCGCGGCGCGCATCCGGACGCACGGCATCCGCGAGCGCGATGAACCCGCAAACGTGATCGTCCGTGCCGGCGACGACCACGCTCGATCCGCCCGCGCTGAGCGACGTGATCCGCTCCCGCACCTCGTCGTCCTCGTGTCCCCTCTCCTCGAGATAGCGATGCGATCCGACCCAGACGGGGCGCCCTCTGAGAACGGCGCCCGCTCCCTTGCCGCGCACCGCGCGATACTCCTCGGCCGGCTCCGGACGGATTCCGAGCGACGCGGCGTGACGGACGATCGCGCGGGCGAGAGGGTGCTCCGAACGCGCCTCGATTGCGGCGACGATCGCGACGAGCTCGCTCTCGGTATGCCCCCTCGCCGGAACGACCGCGCACACGGACGGGCGCCCTTCGGTCAGCGTGCCGGTCTTGTCGATCGCGAGGGCGCGAAGACGCGCGACCGCCTCCAGGAAGCGCCCGCCCTTCACGAGAACGCCGCGCCGCGCGGACGCCGCGAGCGCCGCGACGACGCTCACCGGCGTCGAGATCACGAGCGCGCACGGACACGCGATGACGAGAAGCACGAGCGCTTGATAGACCGACCGGGACCACGCGCCGCCGAAGAGGAGCGGCGGAAGCGCCGCGACGAGAAGAGCGAGGCCGATCATGACCGGCGTGTAGATGCGCGCGAACTTCTCGACCCACTGCTCGCTCGGCGCACGCCGCGACCTCGCCTCCTCCACCATTCGGATGATGCGCGCGACGGTCGTGTCCTTCGCCTCTTTCGTGGATCGGATCTCGACGGCGCCGTCGCCGTTGATCGTTCCGGCGAACACCTCGTCTCCTTCTTCTTTGTTCACGGGGAGCGATTCTCCCGTGATCGGAGCTTGGTTCACCGACGTCGATCCGCGGACGAGAACGCCGTCGACGGGAATCCT
>VGIW01000047.1 GCA_016867715.1 Candidatus Eisenbacteria bacterium
AGCTCGTACACGAGCCCCGCCGCCCCGGAAAGAAAGAAAAGGACGTAAAGGATCATGGGCACCTTGGATCCGGCGGAAGGTCCTCCCGCCTCGTCTCGCGAGAGATCGGTTTCTCAACCGATCGTATCATAAGAGCGGACGGGGATCGAAGGACCGGACGCGCCTTGGATCGGTCTTTGTAGGCGTCTTGCTCTCCGGGCCGAGATGTGCTACCATAACCCTTGAAATGGCAATCGGTTGTACGGTCTCGTGTCGGGGCGCAGTTGCGTTCGTTCCGTGCCGAGTCTCGTAACGGGACCTTCGGAACAACGTCCTCCGCTTCGAAAGGGGAAGAGCGTGAGCACGCGAATCGGAGGTTCGGCAGCGGCCGCTGCGCTCGCCGTTCTCCTTTGCGGATCGATCACGGCGGGGAAGAGCGAGGCGGGCGGCTTTCTCGTTCTGCCCGAAGAGAACCCGCGGTTCGTCGTCTACGATCTTCCGCCGGCCGAGATCGAGGCGGCGCTCGGCGTCTCGTACGAAGAGATGCAGCTTCGGAGGGCGGAGGTCGAGGTGCGTGTTCCTCCCGACACCGGGGTCGTTCTCGTCCTTCTCTGCCAGTGGGCCGACGACCCGGCGGACACGATCGCGCACCCGCGCGCGGCGTACGACACGCTCCTCTTCAGCGAGGGGATCGTCGATCCGGGGAGCATGCGGGAGTATTTCCTTGAGGTCTCATACGGATCGTACTGGATCGAGGGGGACGTCGTCGGCTGGCTGACGCGGCCGACCTACCAGCCGAGCCTCTGGTTCACCGATTTTCTCGCGCTGGTTGACCCGTTCGTCGACTTCCGCGACTACGACCGGGATGGGGACGGGTACACCGACGCGGTCTGGATCTTTCACGCGGGACCGGGCGAGGAGGAGACGCACGATCCGAACCACATCTGGTCGTACGCGGTCTACGGGCTGAACTACATGACCGACGACGGCGTGATCGTCGATCGCTACTCGTGCAATCCGGAGGAGCATGCGGATGGCTCGATCATCACGATTCGGGTCGGCGCGCACGAGGCCTCGCATGTTCTCGGTCTTCCGGATCTCTACGATTACGACTCGAAGCTCGACACCGTGACCTACTTCACGCCGAACGACGCGAACGATCACCCGCTCGTCGATTGGTGTTTGATGGGCTACTACGGGTACAACATCATGTCGTACGGGACGAGGCAGGATCCGTCCCACCTCTCTGCTTGGTCGAAGAAGCAGCTCGGCTGGGTGACGCCGATCGTCCTCAGCGAGCCGGCCCAGCGCCTACCGATCCTCGAGACGAACACGAACCCGCTCGCTTATCGAATCAGCCGCCCGGGAAGCACGAAGGAGTACTTCCTCATCGAGAACCGGAACTCGAACTCCTCGTCCAAGTTCGATCATCTCGATTCGGACTTCTCCGCCTACTTTCCTTGGTTCACGCCGGGACAGAATCCGAAAGATGCAGGCCTTATCGTTCTTCACGTCGATGACAACATAGCGAGAAACAACGGGAAGCCGACGTACGCGCACTACAAGGTGATCGTGGAGGATGCGGGGTACGATCCGTCGACCCCGTGGGACGGCGTGAGCGAGTTTTTCGAATGGTGGTATCCGTACGAGTTCCGGATCGGCGCGGCGTTCGCGGGAGAGGATCCGGGTCAGAACGCCTTCACGCCGAACACGACCCCGAACACGAATTGGTACACCGGGCCGAGCGGAATCTGGATCACGAACATCAGCGAGTCGGACTCGGTGATGACCTTCGACATCGGGTTCGGGAACGCGTGGCCGGCGATCGTCGATCATCGTCCGGCGGCGCGCGACACGACGCTCGAGGAGGGGCTCGGGCATCTCTTCTCGGCGGCGGCGGTCGATCGGGACGGCGACCCGACGACGTACGTCTGGTCGGTGAACGGGAACGTGGCTCAATCGGGCGCCGACTCGACGTTCGTGTACGTCGCGGGCGCGGGCGGAACGACTGACACGGTCCGGGTCGCCGCCCACGACGGCGCGCTCGGCGACACGCTCATCTGGCGGATCGATGTGGGGGTGAGCACCGGCATCGCTTCGAGGGCGCCCGCCGCGGCGCCGCTTCTCGACGCCGCGCCGACGCCGTTCAACGCGACGCTTCACGTGCGCGCCGAGGTCCCGGCGGGGGAGGTCCGCCTCGCGGTCCACGATCTCGCGGGGCGTCTCGTTCACGTTCTCGCGGAAGGGCCGCACCCGGGCGGCTCTCTCCTCGCGACCTGGAACGGCCGCGACGCCTCCGGTGTCGAAGTTCCTTCAGGCATGTACTTTATCCGGCTCAAGACTCCCGAGGGGACGCGGACGAAGAAGGCGGTGCTCTTGCGGTAGGTCGATCTTCGGAGTAGCCGGTGCGCGAAGAAACCCCCTTCCGGATCGATCCCTTCCAGCCGGCCTACCTCCGGCTCCTCCGGAGCGGGGAGCTGGAGCGCCGGGCGCGGGAGGCGCGGGAAGAGCTGCGCGCCTGCCGGCTCTGCCCGAGGGAGTGCGGGGCGGACCGCCTCGCGGGGGAGACCGGCGTCTGCCAGACTGCCGCGCGCGCGGTCGTCTCGAGCGCGTTCCCCCACTTCGGCGAGGAGTCGGTTCTCGTCGGGCGGGGCGGCTCGGGGACGATCTTCTTCTCCTGGTGCAATCTTCGCTGCGTCTTCTGCCAAAACGCGGAGATCTCGCAGAGGGGCGAGGGGGAGCCGGTCGCATCCGATCGGATCGCGGGCCTCATGCTCCGCCTCCAGAGCGCGGGATGCGCGAACATCAACCTCGTCTCCCCGAGCCATGTGGTTCCGCAAGCGATCGAAGCGGTCGCGATCGCCGCGCGCGAGGGGCTCCGGCTCCCGATCGTTTATAACTCGAATGCATACGATTCGATCGTTGCGCTCCGGCTGCTCGAGGGGATCGTCGACATCTACATGCCGGACTTCAAGTTCTGGGAACGAGCGAGCGCGAGGCGTTTCTCGAAAGCCGCGGACTATCCGGATCGAGCGCGCGAGGCGATCCGTGAGATGCACCGCCAGGTCGGACCGCTCGCGATGGGTTCGGACGGCGCGGCGCGCCGCGGCCTTCTCGTTCGGCACCTCGTGATGCCCGGCCTCGAGGCGGAATCGCGCGCGATTCTCCGCTGGCTCGCGGAAGAGATCTCGCCCGACACGTACGTCAACATCATGGATCAGTACCGCCCGTGCCACCGGGTGGGGGAGAGGCTTCCTCGCAGCGGCCGCCGCTACGAGACGATCGACCGCCGTCCCTCGCGCGAGGAGATCGCCTCCGCGTTCTCCGCGGCCCGCGAGTCGGGACTTTGGCGCTTCGACCGTTGATCCTCGAAGGATCCCTCTCATCCCCCTCTCGGAAAGACCTTGACACGCGGACGGATTCCGGACTAGAGTCGTGCGGTTAGCGTGAACACAACCTGAGGTCGTGTCGTGAGTTACGTCTTTTCTTTCGCGGCGGCTCTCCTTGCGGTCGCGCTTCTCGTGCCGATCGTGAGGAGGCTCGCCCTCCGCTCGGGGTTCCTCGACCAGCCGAGCGCGCGCAAGGTTCACACGAAGCCGACGCCCCTCCTCGGCGGGCTCGCCGTTCTCATTGGGTTCCTCGCCGCCTTTCTGAGCGGGGCCCGCCTCGAAGAGGCCGACTTCTCTTCGTCCGTGGTCGGGTTCCTCCTCGGCGGGATCTGGGTCTTCCTCGTCGGGCTCGCGGACGATCGCTTCGGCACGGGGCCACTCGTGAAGCTCCCGGGCCAGATCATTGGGTGCGCGATTCTCTTCTTCAGCGGCAACACGAACGGTCTCATCACGAGCGCGCCGCTCGATCTCCTCTTTTCGTTTCTCTGGGTGGTCGGGATGATGAACGCGGTCAACTTCCTCGACAACATGGACGGGCTCGCCGCGGGGATCACGTTTCTCGCCGCGTCCGGGTTCTTCGCGATCTCGCTCCTCCACGGCCAAACGGTCCCCGCGCTCATCGCGATCTCCCTCGCCGGCGCCGCGCTCGCGTTCCTTCGGTTCAACTTTCATCCGGCTTCCATCTTTCTCGGCGACGCAGGATCGCTCTTCTTCGGGTACGCGCTCGCGGCTCTCGGGATCATGTCGACCTGGCACATGACCTCGCACAGTTTCCTCCTCGTGCCGGTCCTCATCCTCGGCTATCCGATCTTCGATATCGGCTTCGTCGTGCTCACGAGGATCGCGCGCGGGCGGCGGATCTATCTTCCCGGGAAGGACCACTCCTCGCATCGGCTGTGGACGCTCCTCGCGAACGTCCGCGGCACCGCGGCGGTCGTCTACGGAGTCTGTTTCGTCCTCGCGCTTCTCGGGGTCGCGCTCTCCTTCACGAGCGACCGTTCTTTCTACTGGACGGCGCTTCTTCTCGTCGCGACCGTCTCGCTCTGGAGCGGCCGCCGTCTCGCGCGGGTTCCCGTGGAGTAGGCGGCGCGCGTTGACGGTCCTTTCGGCGCATGTTAGCCTGCATCGCACGGGGGCGCGCCCTCGTCGAGGGGGCCGTCCCGGCCGAGCGGGGTCTTTGCGTTCTTCCCCGCCGGACCGATGCTTGGGGAGGACCGGGTAGGGGAGGTTCCGCTTGCTTGATCCCGCATACATTCGGCAGCACGCGGACGAGGTGCGCCGCGCGATCCGTCTCAAGAACGAGAAGGCGGACGTGGACGAGTGGCTCCGACTCGACGAGAGGTGGCGCGCTCTCACGAAAGAGACGGAGGATCTTCGCGCGCTCCGAAACCGCGTGAGCGAGGAGATCGCCGAGCGGAAGCGCCGGGGGGAGGACGCGTCGGGCGAGATCGCCCGCATGCGGACGACCGCCGACGCGATCAAGGCGCGCGAGGAGGACCTCCGTCTCGTCGAGGAGAAGCTCCGCGACCTCGCGGTGTGGATGCCGAACGTCCCCCACGCGAGCGTCCCGGAGGGGGACGAGAGCGCGAACCGGATCGTCGCGACCTGGGGGGAGCCGAAGGTCTTTCCCTTTCCGGCGAAGACGCATTGGGAGATCGGCGAGCGGCTCGGCATCCTCGATCTCGCGCGCGCCTCGAAAACCTCGGGCTCCGGGTTCGCCGTCTTCTGGGGCGCGGGCGCTCTTCTCCAGAGGGCGCTCATCCGCTTCATGATCGATTTGCATGTAAAGGAACACGGCTACCGCGAGGTCTACGCTCCCTATCTCGTGAACCGCGCCTCGATGTTCGGCACGGGGCAGCTTCCGAAGCTCGAGGAGGATATGTACGTCTCGCCGCGCGAAGATCTCTTCCTGATCCCGACCGCCGAAGTGCCGATCACGAACCTCCATCGGGACGAGATTCTCGGCGAAGATGATTTACCTCGAAAGTATGTCGGCTACACCGCCTGCTTCCGCCGCGAGGCGGGGAGCGCCGGGAAGGAGACCCGCGGTCTCAATCGGCTTCATCAATTCGACAAGGTCGAGCTCGTTCGGTTCGAACGTGCGGAAGAGTCGTATCGTGCTCTGGAAGCGCTCCGCGCCGACGCGGAGGACGTCCTCCGGCGGCTCGGCCTCGCGTATCGCGTCGTCGTGCTCGCGGCCGGCGACCTCTCCTTCGCCTCCGCGCTCACCTACGATCTCGAGGTGTGGGCTCCGGGGCAAGGCCGCTGGCTCGAGGTCTCGAGCTGCTCGAACTTCGAGGATTTCCAGGCGCGCCGCATGCGCATCCGGTACCGTTCCGAGGGAAGCGGCGGGAACCGGTTCGCGCACACCCTTAACGGATCGGGCGTCGCCCTTCCGAGGACGACGATCGCCCTTTTGGAGAACGGCCAGAGGGAAGACGGAACGGTCGAGGTTCCGGAGATTCTCCGGCCCTACATGGACGGCATGGAGCGAATCGCGTAGCCTGCGCCGGCCGCCGCGCGCCTCGGGCGCGCGAAGGCGCGGCGAACGGGAGGCTCGGAGATGGTTCAGCCACGCAGAACGGGCGAGCCGCAGCGGATCACCTCTACGGTTCTTCGCGTGTACGTCTTTCTCGGAAGCGGGCTCTTGATCCTCGCCTTCTTCTTCTATGTTCAACATTTGATCGGCCGGCTGGAGGAGGAGACGCGGCTTCTCTCGCGCGTCTTCGCCCAATTCTGCGCCGGCACGATCCTTCCCGCCACCCAGGACGAGTCGATCTCGGGCGTGTTCAGCGAGGTGATCGAGGACATTCCCTTCCCCGTGATCGTGACCGACCACCGCGGGGTCCCCTGGACGTGGCACGGGATTCCCGACGAAGTGAACGGGATCTCGATCCGGGTCGACCGGGTTTCCTACCGCGACTTCATCGACGCGGATCCGTCCAATCCGCCGCCGGGCCCGATCGCGGAGGTGCTCGCGCTCGCCCGGAAGATGGACGCCGCGAAGGAGCCGATCGCTTTCTACGACCCGAGGGGAGGATCCCTCGTCGGCCACGTCCACTACGGAGATCCGGCCATTCTTCGCGGGCTTCGCGTGGTCCCCTACGTCCAGATCGGGCTTGTCGCGATCTTCCTGATTCTTGGATATCTCGGCTATCGAGGAATCAAGGAAGGGGAGCAGAGGTCGATCTGGATCGGGATGGCGAAGGAGACGGCCCATCAGCTCGGGACGCCGATCTCGTCTCTTCTCGGATGGCTCACGCTCCTTCGCGAGCGGGCGGCCTCCGGCGGAGAGCGCGGCCTCGAGCGGCGCGAGGTCGAAGAGGTCGCGCGCGAGATGGAGGAGGATGTCGACCGCCTGAACAAGATCGCCTACCGCTTCTCGAACATCGGCTCCGCCCCCAGCCTCAAGCCGCAGGATCTCAACGCCGCGATCGATGAGGCGCTCCGCTACCTTCGCAAGCGTTTCGACCGGGTCGGGAAGGACATCGCGATCGAGACGGAATTCGGGGAGCTTCCTCCGGTCGCCGTGAACCGGGAGCTGATCCAATGGGTGATCGAGAACCTCTTCCGCAACTCGATCGACGCGCTCTCCGAGAAGCCCGGAACGATCCGCGTCGAGACGGGGTACAACCGGTTGGGGAACGGGGTGAAGATCACGTTCACGGACGACGGGCGCGGCATGACCCCCTCGGAACAGAAGAAGGCGTTCTACCCGGGGTACAGCACGAAGCGCCGCGGATGGGGACTCGGGCTCCCGCTTTCCAAGAGAATCGTGGAGGAGGTCCACGGCGGGCGCATCACGATCGTGAGAAGCCAGCGCGGAAAAGGGACGGTGATAGGGATCACGCTCCCCGCGTAGCTTCAGTTCGTCAGAAGGGTGCTCCGTGAGGGGCCGCCGGGGCGTGGGGCGAGGGGGTGAACCGGCGAGTTCCCGAGCGTGCCGGGGCCTGCCGATCCGGCCGCCTGCCGTGGGTCCGGCGCGCTCGGGGTGTCTGAGCCGGCACCCCCTCGCCCCGGGACCCGGCCGAGAAAACACCGGACGAATCTCTGCGGGATCGAGAGAACCGGACGGGCAAAGTCCGCCGGATCGGTGGAGACGGAGCAGAACCAAGCGGAAGGGATCAATGAGCCGGATTCTTTGGGCCGACGACGAGATCGATCTTCTGAGGCCGCACGTCATCTTTCTCACCGAGCGGGGCTACGAGGTGGAGACGGTGAGCTCCGGCGACGAGGCGATCCGCCGGATCGCCGAGACGCACTTCGACGCGGTTCTCTTGGACGAGATGATGCCCGGGAGGGACGGCCTCTCCACGCTCGAGGGGATCAAGGAGATCGATCCCGGCGTTCCGGTCATCATGATCACGAAGAGCGAGGAGGAAGAGCTCGTCAACACGGCGATCCGCAAACGGATCAACGACTATCTCCTCAAGCCCGTGAACCCGATGCAGATCCTGTCCGCGCTCCGTCGCGTTCTCGAGAAGGAGAAGATCGAATCGAGCCAGGTGGCGAAGGACTACTTGGAGGAGTTCAACCGGATTCGCGCGCTCGCGCACGGGGCGTCGTGGAAGGAATGGATCGACATCCACCGGCGGCTTTCCCGGTGGGACATCGAGGTCGAACGCTTCCGCAACATCGGTCTCGGACAGACGCAGGAGGACATCCGGCGCGAGATGAACGCCGCCTTCGCCCGCTACGTGGAATCGGAATACGCCGGCTGGGTGCACGGCAAGGAGGGCCCGCCCCTCTCTCCCCACGTCGTCGGCATGCACGTCCTTCCGCTTCTCGAAGCGGGGCAGCGCGTCTTCTTCATCGTCGTCGATTGCATGCGCCTCGATCAGTGGATGGCGATCGAGAAGCTTCTCGAACCGTACTTCGACATGCGAACCGACTACTACTACTCGATCCTTCCTTCCGCGACTCCTTACGCGCGGAACGGAATCTTCTCCGGGCTTTTCCCGAGGGATCTGGCCGAGAAGCATCCGGATTGGTGGCTCGAGCAGGCGTCCGACGAGGGGGGGAAGAACCGCTTCGAGAAACAACTTCTCGAAGCACAGCTCGCGCGCAAGAAGGTCGTCCTCCGCCAACAGCTTCGCTACGTCAAGATCTACAACATCGAGGAAGGGAACAGCATCCGCCGCCAGATGGCGTCGTTCTTCTCCATCCCGTTCGCCGCGCTCGTGATCAACTTCGTCGACATGTTCGCGCACGGCCGGTCGGAGTCCGAAATCCTTCGGGAGCTCGCCCCCGATGAAGCGGCCTTCCGGTCGGTCATGACCTCGTGGTTCCAGCACTCGGCCCTCTTCGAGATCTTGCGCGCGGCCGCGAGCCAGGACGCCCGCGTCGTGATCACCTCGGACCACGGATCGATCCTCGGGAAGAAAGCAACCACCGTGTATGGGAACCGCGATACGTCCACGAACCTCCGCTACAAGTTCGGAAACAACCTCGGCTGCGACGAGCGCCAGGCGGTGAAGGTGAAGAACCCGGGCGACTTTCGGCTTCCCGGCGGCTCGCTCAGCAAGAACTACATCTTCGCGAAGGAGAACTACTACTTCGTCTACCCGACCCGGTTCCACGAGTACGAACGGCAGTACCGGAACACCTTCCAGCACGGGGGGATCTCGCTCGAGGAGATGGTTCTTCCCTGCGCGCTTCTCACCCCCCGGAAGTGAGAGAACGGCCGTGCCACCCTCGCTCGTTCTCGCGAGCTCCTCTCCGGAAGAGACGATGCGAATCGGCGAGAAGGTCGGGGCGCTTCTTCGCGCCGGCGATCTCGTGCTGCTCGAAGGAGACCTCGGGAGCGGCAAGACGGTCTTCGTGCGCGGGGTCTGCCGCGCCTTCGGATGCGAGGAGCAAGTTCGCTCCCCTTCGTTCGTTCTCGTCCGCGAGTACCGCGGGCGGGAGACGATCTTCCACATCGATCTCTATCGGTTGACAGGCCTCTCCGATTGGCATACCCTCGGCGTCGAAGATCGCATGGGACAGGGAGTTGCCCTTGTCGAGTGGGGCGAGGCTCTTGAACGGCTCTTCGCCGCGGATGCTCTTGTGGTGAAGCTTGAGGCGGGCGCGGCATTCACCGATCGTCTTCTCCGGCTTCGCTGGAACGACCCGCGGCTTCTTCGGATGGGGCCGGTCGCATGATCGTTCTCGGGATCGAGACCTCGTCCCGCTGGGCGGGGGTGGCGCTCCTCGGACCGGAAGGACCGATCGGCGAGTTCCACCTGCGCGAGGGGGGGCGCACCGAACACATTCACCTTTTAACCGTGAGGCTTTTGGAGGCGGCCGGTCTCGACCCCTCGTCGATCGGCGCCGTCGCGGTCTCCCTCGGTCCCGGGTCGTTCACCGGGCTCCGCATCGGCCTCGGTGCGGCGAAGGGGCTCGCGCTTGCGACCGGATGCCCGGTCGTCGGCGTTCCGCTCCCGCCCCTCCTTGCGGAGGCGGCCCTCCCGTGGGAGGGGGAGACGGCGGTTTGGGTGGACGCGGGGCGCGGCGAGGTGCACGGGACGGTCTTCCGAGGCGGCGAGGAGACGGGCGCGGGCCGGACTGTTTCGCCCGAAGCCGAGATGGAGCGCCTCGGCGGGGGGGAGGTTCTCTTCGTCGGGACGGGCGCCCTTCGGTATCGTGCGCTCGTCGAGGATCGGCTCGGGCATCGGGCGCGCTTTCTCGAGGGGAGGCGGAACTTCCCCGACGCGGGGAGGGTCGCCGCGCGCGGGGCGGAGCGGCTTCGCTCCGGAGCGAGCGACGCGATCGACGATCTCGTGCCGCTCTACCTCCGCGGGGCCGAGGCTCGGCCCGCGGCGAGGTAGGCGCGTTGGCCGAGGGAACGATCGTCTTTCGAAGGATGGAGGAGAACGACCTTCCCGCGATTCTCTCCATGGAGAAAGACCTCTTCCCGGATCCTTGGCCGCGATGGATCTTCCTCGAGGAGGTGCGCGATCGATCGATGTCCTTCGCGACCGTTGGAGAGGAGAACGGAGAGATCGTCTGTTACGGGATCGTGTGGATCGTGGGCGCGGAGTTTCACATCGCGAACATGGCGGTGCGAAGGGATCGCCAGGGCGCGGGAGTCGGCAAGAGGCTTCTCGACCGCGTGCTCAATGAGGGAAGGGGGCGGCGTTGCGGCGTCGCGACGCTGGAGGTCCGTCCCTCGAACGCGCGAGCGATCGGTCTTTATCGGAGCCGGGCGTTTCGCGAGGTGGCGATCCGCCGGGGGTACTATCGAAACGGCGAGGATGCGCTCGTGATGCTGCGCGAGCTCGATCCCGCATCGGAGTAATCGAGTGGCCTGGTTCAAGAAGAGCGAGAGAGGCCTGAAGACGCCGGCGAAGCGCGCCGTCCCGGACGGGCTCTGGATGCGTTGCGAGTTCTGCCAAGAGATCCTCTATCGGAAAGAGCTGGAGAGGGACTTCTGGATCTGCGACCGATGCGGCTTTCATTTCCGGATCAGCTCCGCCGAGTACGTTCGCATTCTCCTCGACGAGGGGAGTTTCTCCGAGATCGACCAGGATCTCGAGCCGCTCGACCCGCTCCGTTTCAAGGACTCGAAGAAGTACCCGGACCGTTTGAAGAAGTATCAGGAGCAGACCGGCCTCAAGGAAGCGATCCGAACCGGCACCGGCACGGTCGAGAGGATTCCGATTGTCTTCGCGGTTCTCGAGTTCTCCTTCGGCGGGGGAAGCCTGGGATCGGTGATGGGCGAGAAGATCGTTCGGGCGGCGGACCTCTCGCTCGCCACGCGCCGTCCGCTTATCATTCTCTCTTGCTCGGGGGGCGCGCGCATGCAGGAGGGGATTCTCTCCCTCATGCAGCTTGCGAAGACGAGCGTCGCGATCGGGAAGCTCGCCGAGCAGGCGATTCCCTTCATCTCGATCGTCACCCACCCGACGACCGGCGGCGTGAGCGCGAGCTTCGCGATGCAGGGGGATCTCATCCTCGCCGAGCCGAGGGCGCTGATCGGCTTCGCCGGCCCGCGCGTGATCCAGCAGACGATCGGGCAGGATCTCCCCGAGGGCTTCCAACGGTCCGAGTTTCTTCTCGACCACGGCATGGTCGATCTCGTCGTCTCCCGCCGCGACCTGAAGAGCCTGCTCGCGCGCGTTCTTCGGTACTTTCCCTATCCCGAATCCCCGAGGCCGGAAGGGAGCGCCGCCGGGGAGACGGAGAGGCGGTGAACGAGAAGCCCGGGCTGCGGTTCCTTCTCCTCCTTCTCCTTCTGCCGTTTCTCGCGCGAGGCGCCCCGCCGCCGGAGGAGCCTCTCTTCATCACCGGCGACCGCTTGATCGGTCGCGATCTCCGGAGCGAGACGAGCGTCCTCGAGATCGTCGGGAACGTCCGCTTCCTCGACCGGAGCCGCGGCGTCGCCGCGTTCGGCGATCGGGGCGCCTGGCGGGAGACGGGCGGGCTTCTCCTTCTCGAAGGGGCGGCGCGGGTTTATCGAGGCGGCGGGTGGTCGGCTGGCCCGGAAGCCGTGCTCGATCTCTCGAATGAAACGCTGACTTTCGATTCCGGCGTTCTCATCGTCGACGCGAACCGCACGATCGCCGCGGACCGCGGCCTCTTCTTCTTCGGGAAGGAAGGGGAGGGGGACCGCGTTCTCCTCACGGGCGAGGTGTCGGTGGTCGACACGGCCCGATTCGTTTCGGCCGACACGCTCGAGTTCCGGACGGACGACGAGGAGGGGATCGCGCTAGGCGAAGTCCTCCTCGAGCTTCTCCGCGAGCTCTACCGAGTGCGCGGGCGCGAGGCGCGTTTCTTCTCCGATCAAATCGTGGTGACCCGTGCGGCGGTCGCGGAGGAGCTCGATTCGCTCGGGCGAACGACCGGAACGCTGCGCGGAGACACGCTTGTGATCGAAACGGATTCGGAGCGGATCACCGCGATCGGCTCGACCGAGGGGGCTTACGACGAGGTCCGCACGCTCGCCGCGCGCACCGTGATGGAGGGGGACTCGAGCGCCGTCTATCTCTCGGGGAATCCGTCGCTCGAGCGGGATGGGGAGACGATGCGGGGCGACTCGATCGCGGTCCGTTTCTCCGAGGACGGGGACGAGGTCGAGCGCGTGGACGTGATCGGGAACGCATCGCTCGCGAGCGTTCGGGAGGATTCGATCCGCGTCGAGAGGGGAGGCGTGCGCGCCGAGCGGATCACGCTCCGCTTCGAGAAGGGGGAGCTTCGCACCGTCGAGGCGGTGGGGGGGGCGGCGAGCGATCGAAGCGTCGAGGATCGCGCGGCGGGGACGCGCGAAGGGAACCAAGCGATCGGCGACACAATCCGTTTCTTCTTCAAAGATGAAGAGCTCGAGGAGATCCGGGTGGTGGGGAGCGCGTCGGGGGACAACCTCACGGGAGGGATCGAACAGACCGCGGAGGAGGAGGAGAAGGAGAAGACCCGCTACCGCGGAGACGATGTCCGGTTCGACGTGGTCCGAAACCGCGTCTATCTGAGCGGGAACGCGCACGTCGAGCGCGGGACGATGAAGCTCGACGCGGAACGGATCCGTTACGAGATTGACCGCTCGATCGTGACCGCGCAGGGAAGTCCCGTGCTCCAAGACGCGGATCAGCGCGTCGACGGGGAGCGGATGGTCTACAACGTGGACAAGGGCCAGGGAACGATCCACGACGGGGTCACGAAATACGAACAGGGAATCTGTTATGGATCGAAGATTCATCGGTTGAACGACGAGACGCTGCTCCTCGAGGGGGGGCGGTACACGAGCTGCGAAGAGGAGAATCCGCACTACTACTTCCGCGCGGACCGGATGAAGATCTATCTCGACGACAAGACGGTGGTGCGCCCCATCATTCTACACATCGCGGACATCCCACTCCTCGCGCTCCCGCATTACCTCTTCCCGCTCAAAGGGGGGCGCGCGAGCGGGTTCCTCCTTCCGAACATCGAGTTCGGCTTCTCGGAGAGCAAGGGGCGCTTCATCCGGAACGGCGGCTATTTCTGGGCGGTCAACGACTACGCGGATCTCACCTTCCGCGGGGACTTTTTCCAAAACTCGCACTGGATCGCCTACCTGGACGCGCGTTATCGGGTCCGCTATCTCCTCAGCGGATCGGCCCGGTCCTCCTACCAGAGCTCCGCGAGCGGAAGGAAACGCTGGAGCGTGCAGGCGGACCACAACCAGGAGCTCGGCGAGAACCTCGACCTCACGATGCGGGCGAACTTCGTCTCCGACAAGCTCTATCGGGTCGAGCAGTCGACGACCCTCCAGGAGCTCGACCGCACGCTGAAATCCGATCTCGTCTTGAAGAAGCGATGGAAGGACATGTCGTTCAGCGGGCAGCTCACGAGGACCGAGCAGCTCGACCGCGACCGGATCGACGAGACGCTTCCGTCGCTCCAATTCACGATGAACCGCCGGGAGCTGATCGCTCCTCCCGAGACTCGCCCGGGGGAGGTTTCAACCCGCCGCTGGTACAACGACATCTACTATCAATACAGTTCGCGCCTCCTGAACTCGAGAGAGAGAAACGGGGATGTCCGGAAGGACCGCGCCGGGTGGGGCCACGACATGAGCACGAACCTCTCCCGGCGCTTTGGGGAGTGGCTCGGGTACAGCGCGCGCATGCAGTGGAGCGAGACCTGGTACGACCGGGACGAGCTGGGCCAGAAGCGCGTGCGCCGCGGGATGTGGAACGCCTCGACGAGCGTGAACACGAACGTGTACGGCACCTTCTTCCCGAGGATCGGACCGCTCGTCGGACTCCGCCACATCATCACGCCCGCCTTCTCGTTCACGTACCGTCCGAAGAACCCGAACCATTTCTACGTCGAGGACGGGGTCGAGAAGGACCGCTTCACCGGTTTTGGGGGATTCGGCTCCTCGCAGCGGGCGGCGCGGAGCTTCGCGCTCAGCCTCGACAACAAGCTGCAAACGAAGTACCTCGCCGGCGGGGAGGAGCGGAAGAACGATCAGCTCCTCATGCTCTCCAACTCGATCGCCTACGATCTCGAGAGGGACCGAAGCCGGGGGGAGAAGCCGTGGTCGGATCTCTCCTCGTCCCTTCGCTTCCAGCCGGTCAACTTCTTTAACTCCGAAGCATCGGTCTCTCACGATCCGTATGGGTGGGCGTTCCGCTCTTTCTCGGTCCGCTCCGGGTTCCGGTTCGACGGCGCCCTCGGCCCGGGCGCCGGGCGGCCCGCCGCCCCCGCGCCCGAAGATGGAGGCGAGCTTCTCGAGGAAGCCGCGGGCGCCGATCGGTCCCCCTTCGAGGATCCGGGGACCGATCCGTATCGAGGGGACTATCAGAGCCAGGGAAGAAGGACTCACGATTCCTCCGTGCTTCCGTGGAACCTCCAGGTCTCGCACAGCTTCTCCCGGGGCGCACAACGGGGAAACTTCACACAGTGGCTGAACACGAGCCTCGGTCTCGGTCTCACCTCCGGTTGGGACGTGGACTACGAGAACCGTTACGACCTCGAGGAGCGGAAGACCGTAAGCCAGGGTTTCCGGATCCGCCGCGATCTCCATTGCTGGGAGGCGAGCTTCCGCGGTCGATACTCGGGCCGGGAGTGGGAGTATTACTTCAACGTGCGCATCCGTGCCCACCCGGAGATCTACTACGAGAAGGGGGAGAGGAGGCTCGGCTTCTGAGGGCGCGCCCCTGCGGCCCAATCCGTCACGAACGATCGGGGCAGCGGGCGCTGCGCTCCTCGGGGACGCCTGCCGCTGTCACCTGCGCGTGTTTGAGTCGTCGGGGGCGCGGGTCCTGTCGGCCATCCGCCCGCTGCCGTGCTCGCTGTCGCTGCGCGCGTCGCGGGCGCCCGTGGCCGCCACCCGCGCGTGGCGCGGTCGTCGGACGGCGGGAACCAAACGCCGGGAGCGGTCTTGCTTCGGAGCTCTCCGTTCTCACGATTCGGTACCTGATACCCCATTTCCCCGCAGGAAGCATTCCCAACAGTCGAGTCATTGCCCGGAAACAGGGTATCGGAAACAGGGTATCAGGTACCGAATTCAGGGAGAGGCGGATCCGATCCAGCGAAGAGGGGAAGCTCCGGAGCCGAGGGTGAGGCTCGCTTGCTCAAACATGCCGCGCGCGGCGCGCGGCAACCTCCAGTTGACACGCCCCCGGGCGTGTGCTAACGTTAGATCCCGTGTGCGGTTCGACTCCCCGGTCGACCCCGAGAGGAAGGAAAACCATTACCATGAGAAAGCTCTCTCCGATCGGACTTCTGCTCGCCCTCTTCGTTCTGGGCGGCTGCTCCCTCTTCGGCCTCTTCGGCGAGAGGGGCCCCCAGACGTTCACGATCTTCTTCTCCACCGAGACCGAGGGCGAGCTGAAGCCCTGCGGCTGACACGGGAAGGGGAAAGGTGGGCTGGCCCGGCGGGCCGGCGAGATTCAGGCGCGGCGAGCAGAGCACGAAGTGCTCGTCCTCGATACCGGCAACTTCATCGCCCGGAGGAAAGCTTCCTACGGATACGACACGCCCCTCACCCTCCAGTCGCTCGAGCGGATGGGGTACCACGCGCTCGCGATCGGCGACAAGGAGATCAGCTGGGGTCTCGACGAGCTCGAGCAAGAACTGAATGCGCACAACCTTCCCGCCGTATCGAACAACATCATCGACATCGGGACGGGAAAGACGCGCTTCGATCCGTATCGGATCGTGAAGGTCGGCCGGATCAAGGTCGGCGTCACCGCGACGATCGGAGGAAGCGCGGTCATTCCGAGCACGCTGAAGGAGCGCGAGGGGATCGAGATCGAGGATCCGGTCGCCCGCTCCCGCGACGTGCTTGAGGCGATGCGGAAAGAGAAAGCGGACGTGTTCGTCCTTCTCGCGCACATGGGTCTCGAGAAGGCGGGGGAGCTCGTCGATTCGCTCCCCGAGTACGACGTGATTCTCGTCGGCCACGACGGGCGGAAACTCGAGGAGCCGAAGAAGGAGAAGGGAGTCGTTCTCGCGGCGAGCGGATCGCGCAGCAACTCGCTCGGCGAGGTCACCCTGACCGTCGAGAAAGGCGAGATCCGAAAGGTCGAGGGCCGTTCCTTCGACATGAAACAGGATGACGGTCCATACGACGAGTTCCTTCGGAAGATCCTGTGGGACGCGCTCGAGTTGGACGAGAACGGCAACCGGGTCGCGCGGAAGCTCCCGGAGACGCCGGAGACGAAGGAAAGCGCGGACCAAAGCGCCGCGGCGCCGCCCGAGGAGAAGGTCCTCGCCGCCTCGCATATCGGGGGCGGCGCCTGCGCTCTCTGCCACGCGGATGTTCAGGCGTTCTGGTCCACGACCGCCCATGCCGGCGCGTTCAAGACGATCGCCGAGAGCGACGACTGGGAGAAGCCGGAGTGCTGGAACTGTCATGTCGTCGGGTTCGGCGAGAAGGGGGGGCACTCGAAGACCGCCCTCGACCCGGGTCTCTGGAACGTCCAGTGCGAGTCGTGCCACGGAATGGGCACGGAGCACGCCCGCGGAGCCGAGAGAAAGCGAGTAGACGAGGCGACCTGCCGGAAGTGCCACACCGAGGAGTGGAGCCCCGACTTCGATTATGCGAAGTTCTTGAAGAAGGTCAGCTGCGCCGCAGGGCTTCGGGGTCGAACCGGATAGCACGGTTCAAGAGCCGGCCCGCGCGCCCTCTTTTCCCCCTCGAGGCGATCGGCCGCCCCAGAGGCCGGAGGAGCCTTTCTCCTTGTCCGAACCGATGGAAGTCGCAGCCGGCCTGATCCGCGAGGCGGAGTCGATCGCCGTCTTGACGGGAGCGGGCGTCTCGGCCGAGAGCGGCGTTCCGACGTTTCGCGGGGCGGACGGTCTCTGGCGGAAGCACCTCGCGGAGGACCTCGCGACCCCCGCGGCGTTCGAGCGCGACCCGGTTCTCGTCTGGGAGTGGTATCGCTGGCGCCAGAGGATCATCGCCGCCGCGGAGCCGAACGCGGCGCACCGGGCGCTCGTTCGGATCGAGCGCGCGAAGCACCTCTTCACGTTGATCACCCAGAACGTCGACGGTCTTCATCGAAGGGCGGGATCGGTTCGCGTCGTCGAGCTTCACGGGAACATCTTCCGCGCGCGCTGCCCGGTCGACGGTTCGACGCGCCCGCTCACGGGAGCGGAAGAAGAGACGATTCCTCTCTGCGCAAACGGCCACCGGATGCGCCCCGATGTCGTCTGGTTCGGCGAGGCGCTTCCCGAGGACGCGATCCTCGAGGCGCACGGCGCATCGGTTCGCGCCTCGGTCTTCCTCGTTGTCGGGACGTCGGCGCTCGTCCACCCGGCGGCCTCGTTCCCGCTTCTCGCGAGCACGAGCGGCGCGCGCGTCGTCGAGGTGAATCTCGAGGAGAGCCCTCTCTCCTCGCACGCCGATCTTTCGTTGCGCGGCAAAGCGGCGGAGATCCTCCCTCTCCTCGCCGGCCGCGCCTTCCCCGGCGAGTCATAGTCCGGTGGGCGGCCTCACGCTCTCGTTGCAGCGCGGGCATCCCGTTCTTCTTCTTCTCGCGCTCGCCCTTTCGTTCCTAGCCGCGTATTGGGCGTACCGGCGGACGCTTCCGCCTCTTCCGGACGGCGCCCGCCGCCTCCTCACCGGGATCCGCTTCGCGGCGTTCGGCGTCCTCTCTCTTCTTCTCCTCGATCCGCTTCTCGTGCGCGAGTCGGTCGAGACGATCCGGCCGAGCGTGGCGGTTCTCGTCGACGCATCGGGAAGCATGGGGATCGCCGACCGCGCCGCGGAGGGAGAGGAGGGGACGAGGCGCGCGGAGGTCGCGGAACGCCTTCTTCGGGAGGAGCCTTACTCGATTCTCGCCAAGCTCGGGAAGCGGTACGAGGTCTCGGAACGCCGTTTCGCGGCGGGCCTCGAGAGCTCCGAGGGGGAGCTCGGCATCGACGCAACCGATCTCTCGCGCGCGCTCGAAGGGGCGGCCCTGGCGTCGTGGGAGCGGGGTCTCGACGGGATCGTCCTTCTCACGGACGGGATCGTGAACGCGGGGCGCGACCCGGTGCGTGTCGCCGAGGAGATCGGCATCCCGGTCTTTCCGATTCCGATCGGCGATCCGACCCCGCCGAGAGATCTCGCGGTCGAGCAGGTCCTCGCGAACCCGCTCGTCTACGTGAAGAGCCGCGTCGCCGCCGAGGCGACGATCCGCGCGAAGGGATTCGCGGGAGAAGAGGTTCGCGTGCTTCTCAAGGAAGGGGAGACCGTGCTCGCGGAGGAGCGCGTTCGCTTCGAAGGGAGACGCGAGAGTCGAACGGTCCCGTTCTCCTTCGAGGTCTCGGAACCGGGCGTCCGCCGCTACGCCGTCGAGGTCCCGGTTTGGGAGGGGGAGCGGCTCGCGGAGAACAACCGCGTTCTCTTTACGGTTGAAGTGGTGAAGGAGCGGCTCGAGCTTCTCATCGCCGCGGAGAAGCCCTCGTGGGATTTCGCGTTTCTCCGCAGGACGCTCGAGCGGGATCCGAACGTCCGCGCGCGCTTCTTCGTGCAAGGAAGGGATGGGAAGCCGCGCTCCGTCGGGGATCGAGAGATCGCTTCCTTCCCGTACGGCGACGAGGAGCTCGCGCGGACCGACCTCGTTCTTCTCGTCGGGGTTCCCGACGCGGCCGGCAGGGATTGGGGGGAGCGGCTCCAGCGTTTCGTGCGCGAACGGGGCGGCGCGCTTGTTCTCTTCGCGGCGGATCCGATCGCATCGGTTCCGCCCCCGCTCGCGGATCTCTTGCCGGTCGCTCCGCCGGAGAGGGGGATCGACCACGATCCGGCCCCCTTCGCGATGCGCCTCACCGAGCCGGGCAAACGGCATCCGATGCTCCGCGTGCATCCCGATGCGGAGAGGACGGAGGAGATCTGGGGCGAGCTTCCGCCCCTTCTCGGTTGGAATCGCATCGGACCGGCGCGTCCGGGGAGCGTCCTTCTCGCGTCGCATCCGAGGCTCGACGTCGAAGGTTCCGAGGGGCCGGTCCTCGCGTTCCGCGCGGCGGGGAAAGGGCGCGTCCTCTTCGTGAACGGCGGCGGCATGTGGAGATGGGGATTTCGCGTCCGCGCGGGGAGCGCCGCCGAGGGAATCTACGACCGTTTCTGGTCGAACGCGATCCGCTGGCTCGTCGCGCGCGACGGCTTCCGGAACGTGACGGTGAAGCCGGAGCGGATGACGTACGACCGCGGCGAGCAGGTCGCGTTCCGCGCGCTCGTCGCCGACGAGTCGCTCGTCCCGATCTCCGACGCGCGCGTCGAGGGGACGCTCACCGGTCCGGACGGCGCGGAGAGGCGCTTCTTCCTCGAGCCGGATCCGGCGGAGCCGGGCGCGTACCGTCGGGTGCTGGGCCCTCTCGCGCCCGGTGAGTACTCGTATCTCGCGCGCGCGGCGCGCGGGGACCTTTCCCTTGGGGAAGACTCGGGCGAGCTCACGGTCGGCGAGTTCAGCGCCGAGTTCCTTGAGACCGAAAGGGACGACGGTCTTCTGCGCAGGGTCGCGCGCGCGAGCGGCGGAGAGGTTCTTCCCGCGGAGGAGATCGCGTCCTGGCCCGGCGATCTCGGGCTCACGGCGCGCGCGCGCCGCGTCCGCGAGGAGAGGGAGATCTGGAACCACGCCCTCTTCTTCGTTCTCCTCGTCGCGCTCTTCTCGACCGAGTGGTTTCTCCGCAAGCGCTACGGGCTCTCGTAATCCGCAATCCCTTGCGCGGAAACGAAGAATCCGCTATCGTTCGCGGCGTTTCCCACGAGGTCTTCTCGCTTCGCGTCCTCGCGACGAAAGCGCGTGCATGATCCAGGTTTGCAATCTCCCGGTCGCCTCTTGTCATGCGCTTCTCGATGCTTCTTCTTCTTGTCGGGGCGATGGTCCCGGCGCCCTCCCTCGCGTCGGAAGATCCGGAGGAGATGCTTCCTCCTCGGAGCGCGCCGCGCGCGATCGATCCGAACGGGGCGCCTCTTTCCCTCCTGTCGCGGCTCCCGTTCGTCGGGCGGGATGGGGCGGCGCGAATCGGAGCCGCCCGCGGCGCGCGCCCTCTGGCGTCCCGCGAGGATCTCGCCGATCTTCTCGCGGTCCCCGTCGACTCCCTTCCTGATCGTCTCGCGTTCTCCCCTTCCCGCTCGATCGGTCTTTCGTTCCGCCAGCGGGCGGAGCGGACGGAGGCGGGGCTGCGTCTCGCGGAGTGCGCGGAGGTGCGCGCGGGAGGCGTGTCCGCTCTTCTCTTCGCGGAGAGGGATCCCGGGGAGCGGCGCCTGGACGACTTCGTCTCCTGGTCGATCGCTGGAGGGTCGGAGCGGCGCCTCGCGGCGGTCGCCGGGGATCTCTCGGTGCGTCTCGGGAGCGGGCTTCTCGTCGGGACGAGCGCGCCCTTCGGCGTGCCGTCCGACTTCGGGCCGTACGAATCGAGCCGTCTCTCGCCGTACCGGTCGCGGATGGAGAGCGCCGCGCACCGGGGCGTGGGTCTCCGCCGGACGAGCCTCTCGCGGGACTTTCTTTTTCTTCTTACGTCAACGAAAAGAGACGCGCGCGTGGATACGGAAGGGCGCGTCTCTTCGATCGACGATTCCGGACTTCATCGCGACGAGAAGGAGGAGGCGCGGAGGGATCGTCTTCACGAGCGGATCGCCGGGCTTCGTTGGGAGGAGAGGCGCGGGCGCGTTCGCTTCGGATGGACCGCGGCCGGGGCGCTGTTCCGCCCGCCGCTCGGAGGCGGGAGCGCGGCCCGAAAGCCGAAGGCGTTCCGCGGCGATCGGCTCCTCGCCTCGTCGGTCGACCTCCGGCTCGACGGGCGGCGGACTCTCTTCATCGGCGAGATCGCGCACTCGACGCCGGGCGGGTCCGCGGGGCGCGTCTTCCTCAGGCGCTCGATCGGTGCGGCGAAGGGGCTCGTGCGCTTCCGGAACTTCTCGGGGCGCTTCCACGCTCCGCGGAGCACCGCCTTTCATCGATTGGGAAGCGAGCCCTCCGGCGAGATTGGGGTGCTTCTTCTTCTGGAAGCGCCGGCCGGAAAGAGGAGCACGATCGCGCTTCGGCATCATCGCTACGCTTCCTTCGATCGCACGTATAACTCGGAGGGGAGGGTCTTCGGAACGGAATGGGCAGTCGACGCGGATCGGACGTTCGGCAGAGCGGTCCTCTCCCTGGGAGCGTCCGGAGGAACGCGAAGCGAGGTGCGAAAGGGGCGCCGCGTCGCCGGGGAAACGCTCGCGCTCTCGCTCGGAGCTTCCCTCGTTCGAAGCCCAGCCCGCTTTCGCATCGACGCGAAGGGAGCCGCCTCGTCGCTTCCGGGGTCGGACATCGTGAAGACCGGTCTCGGCGTCTCTTTCCTCGCGTCGTTCGAGAGGGGCCCGCTCGGCACGGTCTCGGTTTCCTTCGCCCATCTCTTCATGGATGAACGGTCGATTGCCTTTCCTTCGCCGGCGCTCCCCGGCTCCCTTCCCTTCGCCTTCTTCGGCGGCGGGCGGGAAGCGGCGGGAATCCGCGTCGGATGGAAGGGCTTTCGCCTCGGGCGATGGGAAGGGTCGCTCGTCCTCGGCCCCGGCCGCGCGGGGATCGAGGTCGCAAGATAACGAAGACCGGGGACTTAGAACCGGGGACCAGGAAAACCGGGGACGTAGTTCCGTTTGTTGCGTGACTGCGGAACGCGCGGAACCACGCCCCCGAGTGAGAGTTTGGTCCCGGGGTCTACCGGATGATCGTGAGCCGGATCGTCCGCCGCTCGCCCGAGGCATCCAGGACACAGAAGTAGGCGCCCGAGCCGACCGGCCGGCTCTGGTCATCGAGGCCGTCCCAGCGGACGGAGCGTTCGCCCGCCCGATGGAAGCCGTCGAGCAACGTGCGCACGCGCCGGCCGCGGACGTCGCTTACCCAGAGATCCACCTGTCCATCCGCGGGGTTCACGAACTCGATCGTCGTGCTCGGGTTGAACGGGTTCGGCGCCGCGCGAAGGTGCGTGGCGACGGGCGGAGCCAGGAGAATCGCGGCCTTTCTCGTGAGACCTCGCACGACGAGATCGTTGCCGACCCATTCGAGCCCGGAGCTGCTCCAACCGGCGGGGAGCTCGAGCACCCAGGTCGCTTGGTCGTTGCGGCTATTCGCGCGAAGCACCGTGTAGTCCGCGGGCGTCATCGGTCCGGATCCGAGGGAGACCACGCGGACGGTGAGCGCCCCCGTCGCCGTCAGGAGCCCGTTCACCCGGAGCAGATCCTGCGCGTTCCGCGACCATTGGGAGACGAGCGTGGCGCCGTCCGTGAGGCTCATCGGCCCCCAGATGTTCAAGGTGCCGGCCGCGTCCTCCGCGCCCGGGTTCACGGCGGCCGAGTCCCCGAGCGTGACGGCACCTTGGAGATAGCCGTTCCCCGTGAGCAATCCCCCGCTGAAGGTGAACGCGCTGTCGTAGCTGATGAAACCGTCATTCGTCACGAGCCGGCCGGCGGTCTGGCGGAACTTGCCCCAGATCCCCGCGTTGACGTTGGGGGCCGGCTCGAAGATCAGCTCGCCGCGGTTCTCGAAGCCCGCGCCGGTCACGCGGAAGGCGGTAGGGTTGCTCGAGCTGAAGACGCGGAGCGTTCCCTCGTTGAGGAGCTCGATACGACGGTCTCCGTTGTAGTAATCGGGAGGTGAACCGAACCGCCCGCCATAGCACTCGATCATGTGCTCGGGTCCGTTTGTGACGCGAGCGTTCTGGGCAGGCCACTCGCGCATACGGAAATAGCTCCCATCGCCCATGAGCATCGTGCCCATGCCGGCGAATGTGAGCGTGCTGTCCACCTTGATGATGGCGTTCCACTCGTTGTTGATCGTGCCGAGGTTGGTGATGGCACCGGCCATGTGCGTGCTTTCGTATGGGAGAACGTGAAACGTGCCGTCGATGGTCACGCTCTCGACGCTCGGGCCTCCGCCCAGGGGTCGGATCTCGCCGCCGCCGGAGGTGCGCAGGGTGCCGCCCCGGATCCGAGCGGCGTGCTCGGCCCGGTAACAGAGGTAGATGACCCCGCCGTCGCTGGCAAGGAGCTCGCCGCCGCTGTTATCCCAGTCTCCCCAGATTCTCAGCGTCGCGCCGCCCGTCGCCTCGGCCGTCCCGTCGTTCGCGACGTCCATGCCGTAGATGTCGAGCGCCGATGTCGTGCTCGTCGCCTGGATGTGCCCGTGATTGACGAGATCGACTCCGTGGTAGTTCCCGTAGGGAAGGGAGCCGAACTGACCCGTGCCGTGGATGAACTGTCCGGAGCCGATCGTGAGGACCATCGGCGGGGACCAAGTGAAGAACCGCCCCGGCGCGAGAAGGATCATTCCCTCTCCGCTGATCGCAATGGGACCGTTCACCTCGAACCCACCATAGGTGCCGCCTCCTCCGGTGAGCTCGATCGTGCCGTCGTTCACGAGCGCCGGACCGCCGATGATGATGTTGGCGTACGGACTCTGCAAGAGAGCCCCCGTTCCCAGCGTCAAGCTGCCGCAATACGCCTGTCCGCCCCCGTATGTGTCCACGGAGACGCCCGCGGGGATCAGAACCGACGAGGCGACGTTCGGAAAGTGCGGCGCCGGATCCTCCCAGTACCACCAGGACTCTCCCCATCCGTTCAGCCGGAGGTCGCCCGAGGACCACCAGGCCCCCCAGGCCGGGTGGCTCCCC
>VGIW01000048.1 GCA_016867715.1 Candidatus Eisenbacteria bacterium
CTCGATCCGGATCCCTTACGGCTGGCCTCGACCTCAAGCTCGGCAATATAGCGGACCCCGCCCCCCCCTGTCAAGGATCGGGGAGAGGGAGGCATGGGGGCCAATTCTGGCGGGTGTCGGCGCCTGGCTACGGAACTTCTAGCTGTTCGCCGAAGAAGGCGGGCGGTCAATCGTGGAAGGCCGGTCGAGCCTCAACACTGTTCGTCCATCCCTGGTTCCGTCGATCTTGATCTCCGGCGGCCGAACCCCGTATGATTCTGCCGGTGAGGCGCGGGCCCCGGCGGGAGAGTGTGACATCCCTCTTCCCCATTTCGCCGGAGAACCTCTCCGGATGCCTCTCCTTCTCCGGCAGCCCAAGCCTGGTCAGACATGAGCCCTGTCGGGTCAATCGCCGCGAGAGGATGATGCTCGGGGCTACGACAGTGAAGCCGCCGGAACAGGAACACCCTGGTGAGCTGGCTCAGAGGCCGGAATTCGTCGTGGAGGCTTCTTGAATTGAAGAAGGCTCGCGCAAGAACAGCCGCTCGCGAACAAGACCACGATCTGAGGAACTGGGTTCCTGAGGAAGTGCGGTCGCTCGCAAATCCACAGACCGCTATCCCGGCAATCGCGAAAGACGCGCGCCTGATGAGTCTGATCAGTCATGCGGTGCGTTCCGTCCCGACGACCCATCAGCTGTACTTGCGGGACGCGCGCTCGCTCGGCGACCTCGCCCCCAATTCCGTTCACCTCGTCTTGACGTCGCCTCCGTACTGGACCCTCAAAGAGTACCGTCGAACGGACGGTCAGCTCGGCTATGTCTCCGACTACGACATGTTCCTCGCGGAGCTCGACCGGGTTTGGAGGCACTGCTTCAACGCTCTGGTCGCCGGTGGGCGGCTCATCTGCGTTGTCGGAGATGTTTGCCTCTCACGACGGAAGAACGACGGCCGACACACCGTGGTGCCCCTCCACGCCTCAATCCAGGAGCATTGCCGACGTATCGGTTTCGACAACCTTGCCCCGATTATCTGGTACAAGATCGCCAACGCCGCCTACGAGGTCGAGAATGGCGGAGCCGGCTTCCTCGGAAAACCCTACGAACCCAACGCAGTGATCAAGAACGACATCGAGTTCATCCTCATGGAGAGGAAGCCCGGGGGCTACCGGAGGCCGTCGCTTGCGGAGCGCGTCCTCAGCGTGATCTCCACAGAGGACTATCAGCGATGGTTTCAGCAGATCTGGACTGGATTGACAGGGGCTTCTACGCGTGAACATCCGGCACCCTATCCCGCTGAGCTGGCTGAGCGGCTGATCCGAATGTTCAGCTTCGTTGGCGATACCGTGCTTGATCCCTTCATGGGTACGGGGACTACGAACGTGGCAGCAGCGCGCTGCGGCCGTCATAGCATCGGGTGTGAAATCGATGAGCACTACTTCGCAATGGCTGAACGGCGTATCCGAAACGAGACCTCCGGGCTTTTCTCCGCGGTTGAGATCGGAGTTCACAAGGAGTAGCGGAACGCGATGGCGGCAAGTCACGACGATCTTGTGAAGGGGATCCGGAATGCTGTCCGCCGCTTCTGGCGAACTAGAGCTCGGCAGGCCGGATCCCAAGGCGCGAAGTCGGGAGATCGAGATCGGGGAGCCAGGTCCGCGGTCACAGGTGGCGCCCACCTTGATGGCTTCGCCGATTTGATCCAGGATCTCATTGTCGACGCGGGTATCAGCGACACGGCTGTGCATCGACGCACCAGGGTGGAGCTACCCGGATACTACCGAGCAGAGAAGAAATGGGATCTCGTCGTAGTGATCGAAGAGCGCCTCCTCGCAACGGTTGAATTCAAGGCCCAGGTCGGTCCATCGTTCGGAAACAACTACAACAACCGAACGGAAGAAGCGCTAGGAAACGCAACGGATTACTGGGCCGCTTTCCGAGAAGGGGCCTTTCGTGGGTCGCCAAGACCGTGGCTGGGATACGTGATGTTGCTCGAGGACACGACCGGATCCAGACGGCCGGTGTCCGTGGCCGAGCCTCATTTCCCGGTCTTCAAAGAGTTTCAGGAAGCTTCCTACGCCAAGCGGTATGAGATCCTTCTGACGAAGATGGTGCGCGAACGACTGTACGACGCGGCGAGTCTCCTTCTTTCACCGAGCGATGCGCAGCGAACCGGGGCATTCTCGGAACCATGCGAGGAGTTGACGTTCGCCAACTTCGCCGAGAGCCTCGTCGCTCGCGCGATCGCCTACGCCAGGACGCAGAGGTAACAGGCAGATTCAGGATTCCGGCGGGTCGCCCGGCGACCCCATGCCCGGTTGCATGCTCTCTGCGCGGTCGGTCCGCGTGCGACCTTCCGCGCATGCGAACAGGCATGTGTTGGATTCAGCGTGGCGACCCTGAAGCCCCCCCGAAGGGATCGCCTCTTCTCATCTGCGCGTGGGAGAGTCAAGCTCAACGGCGCTCACTCGGGCGACCTCCATGGCGCCCAAGAGTACTTCGTAGTCCGGGTTTACAAAGAGAGCGGTCGGTTCCTCGGGTAGGTCCGCCGTCGCCCTTCCCCGAGCGCCGCGAAGCTCCACGGCAAGATCCATTTGCCTGCTGCCCGCGATCACACGAATCGGCAAACGCACGTCGAAAAACGGTTCCTCTTGATCACACTGAACGAGGAGCGCCCAAGACCCGTCTCGATTCCTCTCCGCCGCGTAGCGAACAGCTATCCTGGGCAGTCCCGGTTGGCGTACCCAGGCGTCGAAAAAGGGCTTCCACCTTTCCCCCGTGATCTTCCCCAGGTCCCGCTCGAAATCGTCGACGGTCGGTCTCGTACCCTCCCACTCTTTCACGAGCGTCTGAACCACTGTCGCGAAATGTTCGTGTCCGATCCGTGCCGCCATCATTTCGACCACATACGGTCCCTTCGAATAGACGAGCGCGAGCCGTTCAGGGGGCGACGTGTCGGTCCCCAAACGAGCAAGGGCTTCATCCCCGTACTTGTCAATCACCCAACGGGTCTGGCGCGCCCACTCGGCAAGTTCGCGGCGCTTTTCCTCCGGCCCGAACACCGTGGCTTTGTATTGCAGGCTCGCGTACTCCGCCATCGCCTCGACGATCCAAAGGCCACCGGATCGTTTCTGCATGTTCTTCCCCACAAGGGCACCCCACCACTCGTGGGCGATCTCGTGGCAGAGGAGACCCTCGTCGAGCGTCCCCTCGATCTCCGAGGAGGGAATCAGGATGAGCCCTTTGAATCCAAGTCCCAAGTACTCGTGCCCGAGACTGTAACCGGCGCGAAGAACCTGAGGAGCCTCGACGACCGTCAATTCTGGAAAGCGATATGGGCCGCAGAGCCGTTCGATCTCAGGGAGGGTCTTCCGAACCAAACGGAGGATCCTGTCCTGTGCCTCCTGATGGGCGGGATTCAGCACACAACGGATCCGCGTGGAACCGCAGGAATCCTCCCGAGCCCTATAGCGGGACAGAATCAAGACCCGCGGTCGATCGTTCAGACCACCGAACGAGTATGTGGATTTCCGGAAGCCGAACTTCCGATCTTTCGCGAGAAGAGTCCCATCGGTTACGAGCTGAAAGTTCTCGGGGTGGGAGATCGAAACCTTCCCCCATGCAGTGATGCTGGTATCGACCACGGCGGGATACCAGAGGAAGAAAGGATCAAACAGAAGATGGTCCTGGCTGATGTGCGTGAAACGGCTGCCCTCCGGCGAGACACTGAGAGGCCAGCCCTCCCACCTAACCCGGAAGTCGGGATCCATGCGCCCGGTCCGGGAAAGACCCGACTCGCCGAGGCCCGACTCGGTCACGCGGAACGCCGGATCCAGAGCAAGGGGCGCGCCGCCTTCTGCGAACTCGAGGTAACGGAAGTGGAACCGGGCCTCTCCCGAGAGGATCCTCCGGGCCGGATCGATCGTGATCTGCATCTCGTACTCGGCGCTGGGGGGCGCCTGCATTCTTGGGCCGGGTCGGCCACCAGGACCCGAAGCACAAGAACCGCACGAGAGAAGGAGAACGGCGATGAGAATCTCCCAACGAAATGATGAAGACTTGGTCGTGCTCATGCTCGCATGATCCCCTCGGGTTGAGTTTAGTATGGCGTCCGCAATTCCCATCGGAAAGAAGAAACCGGGGCTTCGATGCTACCTCAACAGTCGGTGTCGAGAAACCCGGGGACGCCATCGACCGCCCGCAGTGTCCAAGCGACTACAGCCTGGATTCAGTATGGTGTCCCCAGGATTCCCCAGAATTCCACCAGAATTCGCACAATTCGTCCGAGTCCGAGAGCGGGTTGTTGCCCCCGGGACCCGCTCTCAGCTGTTTCTCTATCATCTTGAGGATGACACCGAGCGGAACCAACCGGCCGTCAGGGTCCTTCCAACTACGAGGACGTATGGTGCGTACTTTCTTGGGGAGCCAAACGCCGTCGAATACGTCCACGTATTCAGTGCGGTCGATCACCTGGACAGGCATTCGCCCACGGCCTGAATGGGCAATTCGGAGGAACGGAGAGTCTCCTAAGATTGCCCGGATCTTCTCCTTGAAGCCCAAGGGTTCCTTGAAGTCGATAGGGTGCCCCACGGGCGGGGCGAGGGGGTCTCGAACAGTCACGGTGTCTCCACCGGGTAATATCAACGCGAGTGAATCGGGCGGGGAATGCGCATAGCCGGCGTTCGGGTCGTACTGGTAGCGCGCGAAGAAGAAGAGTGCTTTCTCACCCAACTGCGCACCGCTGATGTCACACGTCCACGTGGTCCGTGCGAGGTAGAAGAGCTCGGGAAACTCAAGACCTTTGAGAGTCTTGAGAACCTTGATGTGGGCGACAGGTACTCCTTCGATGTTAGCGACCGCCACAGTCTTTCCGAGCACGATGAAGTCGGCATCTGATGTCAAGGAATCAAGACTCGTGCCGAGGAAGCTCGAAGAGGCGCTCCCAGCGAGCACACACACGAGGAAGAGGAGAACAGCGGCTAAGCCACACCGCCGTGTCCCCCTTCCACGCTGCCTCCGTTGCATCGGGGACAACCTCCGGAGAATGACATACGACCCCACTTCTGCTCACAGACTGTGTGAAGACCCGGGGACACCATGCTCAGTTTCAGGTTCCCCTTCTCGCCCACGGCCGACCGCCCGCGGTGTGCAAGCGACAACAGCCTGGATTCAGTATGGCGTCCCCAGAATTCCCCCAGAATTCCGTTTCATCGGCCCGGTCTCGGGTTGTTCGTGGTGCCGGCGAACCGGATGTGGGGGTAGATTATCAGGAATCGTTCGAAGTGTCAAGCGCGTGATCGTCTCTCCTCCATACGCGCTCCCGAAGACCGGCTTCTCTTCGCGTGTTCTCTCTTCGTGCGCGACGCACTCTTTGTTCCTTCAGAATCCGGCCTCCGGCGGGCTCTCCTCCCCCGCCGCGACGAGGATTCGGGTCGAGGCGCGGGGAACGCCGCCTGCGAGGAGGGCCTCGATGTGGTGGGATCCGGGACGTGCGGGCCAGAACCGACGGTGCGTCCCTCGGGTCGTCCCGATCGTCTCGCCGTCGATCCGCCACTCGACCTCGAGCTCCGGCGGGGCTTCCGCTTCGAGCGCGATCTCCTGCTGTCCCGGCGCGAGCGTCGGGTCGAGGAGGTACCAGCTTCCGTCGAGCGGCCGGACGATCCGGAAGGGCGGCGCGCTTTCGCTTGCCATCGCAACCAATCGATCTTCAATCGTGCACGTCGGTGATCCGCAAAGGCAGACCGTCGCCGACGTCGGAGGCCCCTCGAGCCCGAGATCCGCCTGCCAGAAAGCGAAGCGAGCGGGGAGCCGAGCGAAGAGGCGCCGCGCGCGCCGCTCGGGGGGCGTGCACGTGCGCGCGAGGAGCCTCGTCTCCGTGTCGATCGTGCGAACGACATGAACCTCGCACTCCTCGAGAGGCGGATCGTCCTCTCGGAACGGCTCCCCGCTCACCTGCGGACAGTCCCCTCCGGCCGCGCGCCCCGAGAGAGGACAGACATTCCTCCTCTCGATTCCGGGCGGCACGGGAAAGGGGGGCGGAGGAACGTTTCCTTCCAGCGCGAGAAGAACCTCGCGCGCGACCGTTCCCGGTCCTTCCGCGCCGGTCACGCGATCGGTCGGCCGTCCGTCTGGATTCCCCATCCAGACGGCGACCGTATGGCGCGTCGTGTAGAGAACCGCCCACGCATCCCGCCACCTCGCGCTCGTCCCGGTCTTCGCGGCGACGGGACCCGGGAACTCGAGAGGTCCTCCTCGCTCGAACGCCGCTCCTCGCGCCGCCGGGTCGGAGAGGATCTCGTTCACCCATGCGGCGGCGATCGGGTCGAGGGCCTCGCGCGAACGGGCCGGCTCCGCCTCCGCCCAAACGCCCCCTGCACCCCGCACGGCCCGCATCGCGTGCGGCTCGATCCACCGCCCCCCGCGCGCGAGCGTCGCGTAGGCACCCGCCAGATCGAGAAGCGTGGCCTCGCCGACGCCGAGCGTGATCCCGAGGCCGACGCGAAGAGGATCGGTCTTCCCGAGGCCGACCGCATGGAAGACGCGCCCCGCCTCCTCGACCCCTGCTCCCCAGGCGACCTCGACGGAGGGAACGTTCCACGAGTTCGCGAGCGCAAGGCGTGCGGAGACGGGTCCCTGGAACGTCTCGGCGTAGTTCCGCGGCGCGAACGATCCGGTCGGGTCGCCGTACGCGACCGGCACGTCGGCGAGGATCGTTGAGGGACGAAGCGCTCCCGCGAACGCCGCGGCGTACACGAACGGCTTCACCGCGCTCCCCGGCTGGCGCGGCGCGAGAGCCGCGTTCACCTGGCCCGCGTCGGGTGAGGAGAAGTCGGGAGAGCCGACCATCGCGAGAACCTCCCCGCTCCTCGAATCGAGGACGACGACCGCGCCCCCCGCGACGCCCCGCTCCCGTAGGCGCGCGCATCCCTCTCGCACCGCCCTCTCGGCGGCCGCTTGCGCCGAAGGATCGATCGATGTCCGAACCTCGACGATGGATCCGTAGGGGCCTCCGAGCGAGCGAGCCAGCCACTCCGCGAGATGCGAAGGGGACGCTGCGTCCGTGCGAACGAGCCCGAGATCGCTCTTCAAGGCCGCTTCGAGCGTCTCCCCCTCGATCCATCCGAGCCGTCCCATACGCCTCAGGATCTCGTTCCGGGCCGCGATCGCCTCGGAAGGGTGAAGGACCGGATGGCATCGTCCCGGCGCGCGCGGAAGCGCGGCGAGCAGCGCCGCCTCGGCGGGAGCGAGGACGGCCGGACTCTTCCCGAACCAGCGTCGCGAGGCGGCCGCGACCCCCGCGATCGTCCCTCCGTACGGGGCGCGGGTGAGGTACTCTTCGAGAATCTCTCGTTTCGAAAGATGCGCCTCGACGACGAGGCTCCAGGCGACCTCGCGGAGACGATCCACGAACCCGACCGGCCGGCCCCGCGAGAAGCGGACGAGCTGCATCGTGATCGTCGAAGCGCCGCCGATCGGGCGCCGATGAACGATCGATCCCCAGAGCGCGCGCGAGAGAGCGATCGGATCGATTCCCGGATGGCGGAAGAAGCGGCGATCCTCCGCCGCGAGCGTTGCACGAACGAGAACGGGGTCGATCCCATCGAGAGAGACTCTCTCTCGAATCGTCTCCGCCGAGAGAGAGCGCGCCGCGAGAAGGCCTCCTTCCCGGTCGTCGATCCGAAGAACGGTCGGCGAGGCGCGAGAGCACCACGCGGGGAGCGGCACGATCCTCGGGAGAAGAGCGGAACAAGCGATCGCCGAGAGAACGACGAGAGCGGTCCGAAAGATCCTCCTTTTCTTCATCGGCGATCCTCTTTGACATGAAGGGTCTCCCCCGCGCTCATCGCATAAATCTCCGGACTATAAAGAAACTCCGCGCGCGCTCCCGGCACCCGGAAGGTCCCGCCCGCGACCGCGATCGCCGGGTAGTACACGTGGTAGATCCCGGTCCGGACGTCCTCCGCGAAGAGCCGCACGCTCCGGTCGCGAATCTCCCGATGAACGACCGGGAGAATCGACCGATCCTCCTTCTCCGGCTCCTCCGCGAGCGAAACACGCGGCGCGTTCCGGAAGCGGAGGTTCACCGCCTCGATTCCCGCGGGGAGCGGGTCTTCGAGAACGAGGTTCCGCGCATCGCGCGAGACGACGACCGCGAGGTGCACGAAGAGCGGTCTCCCGAGAGGGATCGTGGAACCGAGCGGGCGACCCTCCGTGTCCACGTACCTCCGCTCCACGATGAGCCCCTCCTCGAGCGCCGGATGATCGAGAGCGGAGCGCGCGGTCTCCAGCGTGGAGGTGAAGTACACCGCGCGCGTTCCGTCGGTCTCGATGCGAAGCGCGGTGGGAACGCCCTCGCCGCCGGGACCGACGAGATGGCGAATCGGGGTCGTGCGCGCACAACTCGGCGGTCCGCCCGGCTCCAGACGGAACTTCTCCTCCTCGCTTCCGATCGTGCACGTTCCCTCGACCGTCGAGAGGGGCGGTTCGATCACGGTCGAGGTCGAGGCGAGAAGATCGAGCGTGAGTGCGGTCACGTGGTTGTTCGTCCACACGCCGCTCTTCGGGCGGCGGGAGGAGAGGAGCCACTCGACGAGACGGGGGATCTCGTCGTTCGTCGGATCGGTCGCCGCGAAGAGACGGAGGAAGAGAGCGGTCGTCCTCTCGTCCCCACCGATCCCATCCCCCCAAAGGGATCCGCCTCCCGAAACCCAGGCGTTTCGACCGGTCCGCTGGACGTTTCGCTCGCGGATCTCGCGGACGAGCGACTTCGATTCGGCGGGCCATGCGCTCGAGGCGCCTCTTCGCGCGCCGAGGTTCGCAAGAGCAAGACCAAGAACGATTCGCGATTCGAGAGGAGCCTCCTCCCGGCGCGAAAGAAGCGCGTCCACATCCTGCGCGGGGACGAGCGTCTTGTTCGCATCGAGGAGCCTCTCCGCCTCCGAGAGACAATAGAGAAGCCAGGGACCTTCTCGAAGGAGACGCCGGATCTCGTCGTACGATCCTCTCTTCATCGATTCCAGCCTCTCCATCGCCTCCTCGGCCAAGCGACCGATGAGCTTTCCCGGAACCTCGATGCCGACCTCGCGCGCGCGGGCGAGAGCGAGAAGCGCGTAGCCCACGGTGTAGTCGCTCGCCTCCGACGACTCATCCGACGGCCACGCGTGAATCCTCCACGAGCTTTCCGCGCAGAGCCGGATCGTCTCGATCGCCGCGCGGGCTCTTCTCTCTCGCTCGTCCTCCGGCGCCGTCGGCGCAACCCCAAGATGGCGTTCGATCCGCTTCTCCGCGGCGATTCCGAGAAGGACGCTCGCGAGCTGCTCGAGACATCCGTAGGGATAGTCGATCGCGTATCGAAGCGCGTCCTCCATGCCGGCGAGAACCGTCGGCGTGACGACGGTGGTGAGACCTCCGCGATCCGGGAGCACGCCGCTCGGCGCCTCGACCGGCGCCTGCACCGCGCGATCGACGCGACCTCCCTGGAACGCGCGCTCCCAGACAAGCGGGTGATCGACGGGGATCGAGATCTCCACCGCATCGGAGAGCGCACCGGCCGACGCGCGGAGCCGAAGGACGATCGGATCTTCCCCGATCTCGTCCAGGCGAAAGACGGTCCGTGCGCCGCGCTTCGGCTTCACTTGGAGCCTCCGCACCGCCTCCCCCTCGATCTGCGCCCCTTCCGCCTCGGCGTCGAGACGAACATCGATCGCGCGCTCCCCCTCCCCGCGCACGACCGCGGCGATCGCGACCCGGTCCCCTTCCCGCGCGAAGCGGGGCGAACCCCATTCGATCTGAAGCTTCTTGCGGACATCGAAGGTTGCCTCTCCCGTTCCGAAGCGATCGACGGCGGAGGAGGCGACGACGCGCACGCGAAAACGCGTGAGATCATCCGCGAGCGGGAAGCGGACGACGACCCTCCCGTCCGGGCCGACCGGCCGATGCGCTTCCCAGAAGACGGTCGGGACGAAGCGGCGCCGGAATCCGGGACCTTCCGCGAAGCCGTCCCCTCCCGGCGTCGACGCCCCCTTCTCCTCCGTGACCGGGGCGCGGAGAGAGTGGCGGACGTCGGCATAGTCGGATCCCGACTCCCGGAACGGAAAGATCGACGTGAGCGGATCGACGCGCGCATTCTCGACAAGCTGAAAGATCGCATCGTCAACGACCGCGACGGTGACCGCGCCGGGCACGGTGCGCCCCGCCGCATCGCGAAGATCGATCCGGAGAGCGACCTCCGCGCCCGGCTCGTACACCTCCCTCTCCGGCGTCACCTCGACGCCGAGCCGCCACGGATCGAGCCGGATCGGAAGGGGCACGACCCCGGAACCGTGATAGGGGAGGCGCGGGACGATCGTGTTCCCCTCCGGAACGACCGTCGGCCCGACGAGGATCATCCGGACATGCGGCCCCGGCGGCACGAATCCGGAAAGCGGAACCGGAATGAGAGGCGATCCTTCCACCTGTTCGAGGCGACGCACCGAGCGGATCCCCTCGTCGAGAACCAGAAGGAGACCTTCCGTCGGGACGGCCGGTGCGGGCACGAGGACGCGGGCCGTATCCTCCGGCGCGTAGTCGGATCGGTCGGCCTTGAGGGTGAGCCACCGCCCGTCGTCGCGATACCAGGGGGCCGCCTCGGAACCCGAGGTGTGGATGTCGGCCCGGGCGCTCGTCGCGCGGCCCCGCGAATCGACGGCTTCGACGAGGAACGAGTACGCCCCCGGACCGGGCGGAACCCAGCGGAAGGTATAGGGCTCAAGCATCGACGAAGCGGTTCCCGAGAGAAGGATCGTATCGCGCGGCACGTTCTCGTACCCGAACGTCCCGCCGATCCGGCGCACGCGGACCGTCTTCCACTCCCTCTTCTCGACCGCCCAGCGGAGGGGGACCCCGCTCTTCGGCTTTCCGGCGAGGTCGAGAGCGATCGCGGAGAACACGACCACCGAATCGGCGGGCGGCTCGGCTCGCGCCGCACGGACGCCGGCGCGAAGCGACGCCCGGTGGACCGGGAAGGCGACCGCGTCGTAGGCCGAACGATCGGCGAGATCCTTCGCCCCCATCTCGAGCACGTAGCGCTGATCCTGTCCCAGACCTTCGAGAGAAGGGACGATCGGGAGGCGAATCCGTCCGTCGGAATCGAGCCGCCCCTCTCCCGACGCGATGCGGATCGTCGATCCGTAACGCTCCGCGACCGGCTTCCCGCGCGGACGCTCGTCGCGGAAAGAGAAACCGTCGAATCCTTCCGGTCGATCCCACAGAGAGGATCGCTGGAGCGTCCATACGACCGGAGCCTCCGCGAGGGGACCTCCGCCGAGATAGGTGAAGCGTCCCTCGATCTCCACGGTGGATCCGGACGCTGCCGGCTCGGAAGGGGCCGTGAGGCGCGCCTCGAAGCGGGGAAGCCGGTATTCCTCGACGGTGAAGGAACGCTCCGCGATCCGGTTCCCCCCCCCGTCCGCCCCGTCGGTGAGAAGCAGGAGATACCTTCCGGGCGCCGCGCTTTGCGGGAGATCGTACGAGCCCGCTCCGTTTCCGGGCGGGGCGAGATCGATCGATCCGCAATCGAGGGTCTCGCGCGTTTGGGCGCACCCGATCGCGTAGCCGACCGCGCCGAGATCGCTCGGCGCGATCCCCTCGGGAGCGCTCCTTCGGACGAAGACCGACCAGCGCACCGTCTCGCCGGGACGATAGATCGGCCGATCGGTCTCGATGTGGGCGGTACGACGCCCCTCCGACGGCCTCCCGCGCGGCTCTCTCCACCGGACCCCGTGCTCGGGAACGAGGAGCCGGACCGCATCGTCGGCGACCCTCGCCTCGGCGACGATCGGCGCGCGGGGATCGAGAGGGAGACCGCGGTAACCCGGCCCGATCGCAAGACCGTCCTTTCCGGTCGATCCGCTCCAGAGCGTCTCTCCGTCTTTCGGAGAAAGCCAGCGCACCTCTGCGCCGGGGACCGGCATCCCATCGGAAAGACGCGTGACCCAGGCAAGGCCGCTCTCTTCGCCGAGGACGGCGGAGAGACCGAGATCGGTCGCTTGCAGGAACACCTCGTCGGTGAGGACCTCCCTCCAAGGGTCCGGGAAGAGAGGGCGGGCACGGACCCGAACCTGAAACGCACGCGACCCGCGCGGAGGGCTCCCGAGTTTCGACAAGGGGAAGAGAAGAGAGAGCGCGCTGTCCGGATGCTCGCGGGGTTCAAGCCAGGTCGTGATTCGAGGAAGAGGAACCGCGCGCCCCTCTCCCCATCGACGAGAGAGGCGGGTGGGGAGATCACGCGGGCCGACCCACGCCCCCGAAATCTCGACCGAATCGACGTTCGTTCCCTCGATGCGGATCTTGAGGTTCTCCGCGCGCGGGAGATATCCGGAGGAAGGAAAGATCTTGAGATGGGCCGATGCGTGCGGAGCCGTGGCCTCGGCCCGATCTTCCTCCGCGAGTGTCTCGCCGAGGAGCGAGGGGAGTCCGGCACGGAGACGAAACCGATAGGTCTCCCCGGGGCGGATCCTCCCCTTCAGATCGAACGAGGTTCCGGTCCGCGTTTCGAAGCGGAGATCGCGGATCGGAGGATCGATCGAAAGGTATTGTTGCAGCGTGTCCGGATCGACCGGCCCTTTGAGCGAGAGAGCGATCTCCCACAAGGAGGCCTCGACGGACAAAAAGCCGGGGGGGCCGAAGGTCGAGAAGAGGAACGAGATCGGATCGGGCAGCCGGAGCCGAGACCCGGCGAAGGGGATCGCGGGCTCGATCCGGAGAGTGTGGGAAGCCCCCGGCTCGAGCGCTTTCTTCGGCCGAAGGGCGAGGATCCGGTCGGGGGATCCCTTGCCGCGAGCACGCCACAGGATCGCCCGGGCATCCGCGGAATCGGGGACGACCCGCCGGAGCGCGACCGGCCCCGAAGGACCTTCGAGATGGACCGCGTGCTCGGCTCCCTTCCCCGGAGGGAGAGAGAAGAGAAGATGGATCGTCGCGTCCGGGGCGATGCGATCGTTCCACTTCCACGGGACGCTCGCGAGAAGCTGCGGGCGGCCGACCGTGATCTCCCAGACGTGATCGTTCGGGAGAACGTGTCCCTCGATCGATCGAGTCCGCGCGGGGATGCGGCAGGTGAGCTTCGTCCCCTCCGGCACCTCCGCGCGCGGGACGAAGGTGAGCGCGCGGCTCCCGATCCACGAGAAGCTCCCCTCGATCGGCGGATCGATCGCGAGCGGAACGTTCGCCTTCGCCTTGGCGCGCGCACCGAGCGGGACCATCGTCTCGGTGAAGAGGACGTCGATCGACCGGAGCGCCTTCACCTCCCCCGCCGGCGAGGCGATCTCGACGGCGAGCGCGGGCCGACCGGCGTCGTCCATCCGCTTCTCGCGGAGCGCGCGGTCGCGCAAGAGGAGGAGAGCGAGCGCGGTGAACGCGAGGAGAGTCCAAGGGATCCAGCGCGGAAGTCGAGAGGGAGACATCGGCACCTCCGGGCAGGGGTTCGCTCCGGGCTTGAAGGGAGCCTACAAGAGCTCATGAGGTGTGTAAAGTTTCGACCGGATCGAATACGAGCCGGAAGAATCGGTGCTCCGCGCGCGGCGCTTCTTTCGACTTCCGGATCTCGGACCGGAGACGGCTCTCCCCCCTCCCCGAAACGGCCTTGACAGGGGGGCCTCCGATTACGCAACATGCGTAACGCGGGGTGCGTAATCGTGACGAATCCTTTTCGATACGGCGGCATCGTGGGGCGGGAGGCGTTCTGCGACCGGAAGAAGGAGCTCGCCGATCTCGCCCGCGCCGCCGAGGAGGGAGGGCGGCTCTTCCTCTACGCCGAGCGACGCATGGGGAAGACCTCGCTCGCCCTTCGGATGCTCCAGAGCCTCGATCGACGGAAGCAGATCGGAGCGTACGTCGACCTCTGGCCGACGGAGGGGGAGGAGTCGTTCGCCGCGGCCCTTGCAGCCGCCGTCTCCGGAAGCCTCGCGTCGACCGCGGACCGCCTCCTGGAGGCCGCACGGCGTTTCTTCGGGGGGCTCGCCCCCTCGGTCACTCTCGATCCGGAGGGCCGGCCGCAGCTCTCCTTCGGCGTGCGGGGATCCCGGATCGGGGCCGCCGCCCTCAAGGACGTGCTCGCGGCTCCTGAGGAGATCGCGCGGCGGAGGAAGACGCAGGTCGTCCTCGTCTTCGACGAGTTCCAGCGCATCCTCGAATACGGGGGCGACACGGTCGAGCGGACTCTCCGCAGTACCATCCAGGATCACCGGCACGTCGCCTACTTCTTCCTCGGGAGTCGAAAGCATCTGATCCAGCGCATGTTCCTCGACCAGAACCGTCCGCTCTATCGGTCCGGCACCCACTACCCGCTCGGTCCGATCGCGACCCGCTACTGGATCCCCTTCGTGCGAAGCCGGTTCCAACGATCGGGGAAGCGCATCGGCTCGGAACAGATCCGGAGAATCTGCACGATCACCGGAGGGCACCCCTTCTACACGCAGCATCTTTGTCATGCGGTTTGGGAGCTGTGCGCGCCGCGCGGCCGCGTGGAGGATTCCACCATCGAGAAGGCGTTCGGCCTCCTGCTCGAGCGGGAGAGTTATGCCTACACCGCCCTCTGGGAATCGCTCGCCCCGAACCAGCGGCGGTTCCTCCTCGGGCTCGCGGCGGAGCCCCACGGGGTACGGCCGTTCGGCTCCGCGTTCGTGCGCAGCCACCGCTTGGGATCGGCCTCCAACGCGCAGCGCGCGGCCGAGGCGCTCTTGCAGCGCGACATCATCGACCGGGAGGACGGCTCGTTCGTGATCACCGATCGGTTCTTCCAAGCCTGGATTCGGCAAGCGGCGACCTCGACGTAGGGACAGAGGCATCTCCCGGGGGACGCGATGAGCGACTGCAGTCTGTTCATGCGGCCCCCGTGATCGATGCCCGACCCGCGCGGAGGGACGGCGAAACGAGCACCTGCCAGGGGGCCCAGAGAAAACCGTCTGCGATCAAGATCCGCCGGCCCTTGATCCTCCCATGAAAAGTGCCGACTGCGGGGAGGTGAAGGCATACTTGGGTCTGCTTGTCCGGCGGCTCCTCGTTCATTCGGTCCATCGGCGGCATCACCCACAAGCTGCCGCTCAGGGTATCGCCCGCCTGCCCTTCGATGACAAGGTGGCCGAACGCCGCGATCTTCCCCTCGCCGTCGCGCGCGACATACACGTAGTTCCCGACCGGGACCGAGACCGGCTCCAAACGGCTCCGAATCGTCGCGCAGGCGAAGAGCGCGCAGGCGGCCGGAAGAACAAGCCCCGCGAGAACGGTTCTCCGTAGCAGCAGGATGCCGATCCCTCCTCGAAAGTCGATCCCTGAAGCGACGACGCGCTCACTTCGCTCTTCTCGGCATCGGAACTCCCGACAACGCTTGGGCGGGAGAAGACTCCGGATCGCACCTCCGGGATTGCGAGGGAATCAGTATGGCGTCCCCGGAAATCGCCAGGGGGCTTCGCCCCCTGGACCCCCGGTTCAGAATACAGAATCCAGCAAACCAGAATCCAGAAACCTCACTCACTGCGGACGCAGCGAAAGCCCAAATTACCCATTCCATCCAGCAGGTCTGGGGGGGTATAAGCCGGGCCTCGAGCCGAGCACCGTAGGCGGTCTGCATCGTCCGGATACCCACCACCTCGCGCTGACCGGCCCCGGTCGGTCGAAGGTCCCCGCGGATCCGTGCTCGGCGAAACGCTGTAATAAGTGGGACTGTACCAGTCATTGCACCATTCCCACACGTTCCCCGCCATGTTGTAGAGGCCGTACGGGGACCGGCCGGTCGGGTACGACCCCACTGGGGCAGTTTCACCAACACACCAGATGTCCGAGCCTGTCTCGATGCCCGCATTCACTCGGCTGCAGTCCGGCTCCTCCTCTCCCCACGGATATGTCCTCTCATCTGAAGGTCCCCTCGCCGCCTTCTCCCACTCCGCCTCCGTCGGCAAACGATACCCGTTCGCGCTGAAATTGCATTCCCACGTGGTCGTGTTGTAACAAGGGGTCCTCTCCTCCTGCTCGCTCCTCCAGTTGCAGAACGCCGCGGACCCGTACCACGTCACCATCACCACCGGGTGGTCCTCGTAGTCGGATTCAACCACGAAATCTGACCCGGACCAATCAATCCGACGGCGGTAGTAGTCGACGTGTAGGTACCTCGTGCTGTTCGTCGAGGATTGCACGACATCGAACCCGTCCCAGTAGGCCCTTCCATTCGCGATCGCCCAGTTCAACGCCGCCGCGTACTCCGCGTTTGTCACCTCGTACTTCCCGATCCAGAACGCGCTGATGTACGGATAGTGCTCCGGCCGCTCCATGAACCAGCCCTCGTCCGGATCGCTCCCCATCGTGAATGTGCCGGCGGGGATGAGAACCATGTCCGGCGGACGAGGGTCATCCTCCACGACCACATTCCGCGTCGTTTGGTTCGTGAGTCCTCCCGTGTCCCTCACCTCGAGTCGGATCGTCTTCGTTCCGGTCGTCCCGTACCGGTGGCTCGCGGTCTTCTCCGTCGTGTATCCGCCCCCCGGCGGGTGGTCCCACACCCCGTCGTTCTCCCAGTCCCAGCGGACCTGAAGCGACGAGAGAGGATCCTCGTTGTCCGAAGAGCAGGAAGCATTGAACTGGAAGTCGGTGCTCGTCGTCCCGGAGTTCGGCGTCGGCGTGAAGCAGGCGGTGGGGGGGGTGTTCCCCGCCGACACCGTCACATTCCGCGTCGTTTGGTTCGTGAGTCCTCCCGTGTCCCTCACCTCGAGTCGGATCGTTTTCGTTCCGGTCGTCCCGTACCGGTGGCTCGCGGTCTTGGTCGTCGTGTATCCGCCCCCCGGCGGGTGGTCCCACACCCCGTCGTTCTCCCAGTCCCAGCGGACCTGAAGCGACGAGAGAGGATCCTCGTTGTCCGAAGAGCACGAGGCGTCGAACTGAAAGTCGGTGCTGGTGGTCCCGGAGTTCGGCGTCGGCGTGAAGCAGGCGGTGGGGGGGGTGTTCCCCGCCGGGCTCGTTCTCCCGCTCGCCTGGTTCGAGAGTCCGGACCAGTTCAGGGCCTCGTCGGCGGTCTTGAGGCGGAAGTAGTAGAGGGTGTTCGGCGAGAGCCCGGTCACCGTAAAGCTTTCGGAAGAGCCCGCCGCGCGCGGGGCCGGCTCCCCGGTCACCTGCGTCATCGACGCCCATGAGGTCCCCGAACTCGTCGCATACCGGATGTCGTACTGCGAGGCAGTCCCTGTCAACGAGTCGTCCCCGGGGGCCGTCCACCTCAACGTCAGGCTCGTGTTCGTCGGAGAATCGACTGCTAGGTTCGTCACCGCAGCGGGCGGGGTCGCATCCTGCGCCGGAGTCACGGTCACGGTCCGGAGGGTCGAACCGATGAGGCCTCCGTCGTCCGCAACTTGAAGCCGAATGACCTTCTGTCCCTCCGTGCTGTAACTGTGAGTGGCGGTCTTCGTGGTCGCGTACTCCGTGTCCCACGACCCGTTGTCCTCCCAATCCCAACGGACCCGAAGGTTCGCCCAGGGTGTCTCCGCGTCGCTCGATGCCGAGGCGTCGAATTGGAAGACGGTGCTCGGCGGGCCGGACTGCGGCTCGATCACGAAGGAAGCCACGGGCGGTGTGTTCGGGAATGGGCTTGCGACTTGGATAAGAGCGGCGCTTGGCAGAAAGAGCCAGTTCCCAGCCATGAAGCCGACGTTGAAGGCGGCCGGTAGAAGCCCAATGATGACAAGGATATACCAGACAAAAGTCCACGCAGCAGCGGAAAGTCCAAGCCCACCACCCACCTTTAGCGCGCCGGCCAGCAAAGTCGAGATTCGGATGATGCTATTCACAGCTGCTGTTGGAAGCCCGAGCGGATCGGAGTCGATCAGTAACCGAACGTCTGGAGTTGCAGCGCGCGCGGTCGACCAGGCGTACGCAACGTCCGCGGCTCTGCCGAGAAGATTCGAAGTCCCTAGAATGAGATCGATGATTGGGAAGACGGCATAATACGTAAGCGACATTCCCCAGGCATCCAAGTTGTCGCTGGATACTGTTGGCGGAAGTGTCGCGGACGCCCCGAAGCCCGGCCCAGTAATCCAATACTGAGCGGATCCGACGTTCCGCGATGCCGTGAAGTCGACGGTGTCCTGTCTGGTTGTAGGCGTGTTTAGAGTACTCGTGAAGAGCGAAACCCAGCTAAATGGTCTCGCTCCCATCACGCTGTTCAGCCCGTCGGCCACCGGGACGACCTGCTTCTCCGCTCCCCCCCACTGAAGCTCTCTTCGATAGACGTTCACGAACCGCCAGGCGCTGTTCGTAAGGAGCATCCGCGTGTTCGCACGGTTCTGAGTATTCGTCACCTCGACGGAGAAGCCGCCGACGGCCGGAGCCAGGATCCCGAGCTTCCGGGCGCGGGTGGTGTCTTCGGTAAGCCACGCGCGCAGAACCGCGGCTCCGAGGCTGTCCACCTCCGGGTCCTGGACCACATCGGAGAGGGCTTGCGAACGGAGCCTGGTCCTCAGAGCGCTCTCGAAGGTTCCGAACTCCGGAAGGGACGAGAGCTCGGTGATCCTGGCCCTGGCCTCGGAAGGATCCACCGTCAGAATGCCCGGACTCATCATGAGGAGAGAGAGGGCGGTCGACCGGGCGCCGAAACGGATCTCTTCGCCGCTTGCCTTTCCGTGAACGCCGGGAATCGAGAGAGCAAGGCCCCGAAGCTTGTTCGAGGAATCGAGCGCGAAAAGGAGTTGGGCTCCTTCTTCGGAGACCGACAGGTCCGCCCCTTGGGATGCGGAGATGATCTTTTCCTCGTCCCAGGCGGAAAGGACACGAACACTCGAGGCGCCGATCTCGGATGTGTCCACCGCCACGCTTGTCGTGTCGAGAGGGACGAGGGGGGGCGGAGGCGGAGGGTCCCCGTCGTCGGGCTGTTGAGGGTTCTTGTCGCTGCAACAGAGCGTGACGAGAACGACGAGAAGAGGCAGGATGATGAAAAGGCTCGCAAGCCGCGTGTGCGCGAGCGCCCGAAAGTGCCGCATCACGGATTCCTCCTCCTCACGGCCGACCTACTCCCCGCCGGTTTCCGGTCTTTCGGCACCGGAAACCCACGCTCCCCATCGGAAGGAAGTACGGGTGCGAGAACCAATCCCGCCCTGAGGATCGGACACCATCAAGCTTCGTGCCGATTCAGGGAGAAAGCTTTCGAAACGCGAACTCGCTTGTCGGCGTGAGCGATGGAGCGAGGGCTCGGCAGGCGCTCTCCGCGAACGGCCGCGAGAAATCCAACTTTTCTTGAAAGAAGAGGCGCCGCGAGAGAGGGAAGACGCACACTCCCGGTCACTTGCGCCGCTCCGACATCCGTTGGGGGTCGGGAACGAAAGTTGTCGGGGGGGATCGTCGGAAGGCGTGGACGCGAGCGGGGGCGAGAGGCCCCGGCCCGAGTCCTCCGGAACCTCGGTCCTCGGAATCCCCTCCCCGGTCGTCATGAGGATCTCCTCCCCGGATCGACCGACCTACGAATCCCCTCGCGCCTCTTCCTCCGGCTCCTCTCGGCTCGGTTCGTCCGGTCCGTCCGGATCCCACGGGCGAAGCGATCGAAGGAACTCGGCCACGGCCGTGAGGCGCTTCCCGCGAGAGAGAAACTCGGAGCGGAAATCGATCGGTCCTTGCATCGTGCGGGCCTCGAGTGGTTCCGGCGCGGAGGAATCGCGCTTGCCGGAAGATTATCACACGTTGTTCGACCCGTCAACCTCTCGAAGGCCGGTACCCCCTTCCTCCGGACCAGAACTCTTGACGTTCCACTCGTCCGAACCGGTGTCGGACACCGTTTCCATCTCCTAATCCTGATAGCCGATGCGGAGACGCGTGCGCCGTCCCGAGGGTTCGTCCCATTCCCGGTCTTCCTGATTCGGGAGAACCCGGTGCCAGGTGCGGAGGCAAAGGGTCTTGTGATCGCGATGGCGGATCGCTCCGCGGGCATAGACACGCGCTTCGCCCTCCGGAGGACGGACCGAGAGCACCTCCTCGGCGACGTGCCCGCTCCCGAGGTCGTGCCGGAAGAGTCGGAGCGCGTTCCCTTCGCCATTCGGCTCGCCCACGGGGACGAAGAACCACTCCCCCTGCCGGAGGACGCGCCCGCCGGCTCGCTCCACGCGGCGCGCAACCTCCGGCTTCAGGATCTCGAAGGCGTCGCGAATCGTGCGGACGCACCCCTCAGGGAGAGCGAGAACGAAGAGGTGGCGCTCATCCTGTCCGAAGAGAAAGCGGCCCGCGCTCTCCGGCGTCCGGACGCGGAGGAGGAGGTGGCGGATCCGAGCGTCCTTGTCGAGCACATCGGCCTCGCTCTTCCGGCCCGGGAGGATCCGGAATTCCTCGACCCCGCCGTGCGTCCCTACATCGACGAAGAGCAGTCGGCGCTCCCGGATCCGCTCAAGGTTCCACCGCTCCCACTTCGTTCGCCCTTCCTCCGGATCGAGGCGTCGTGCGGGAAGACGGACCTCGTTCAGGCACCTCAGCGCATCGTCCCAGCTCATGAAGATCCCTTCTCTCGAGGAAGAGTGGTTTCGTCTTCTCGGTCGAAATCGGCTCGCGTTCTTCACTCACCGTCTCATGAGAGAGGACGTGCCGCGCGTTTCTTAACAGATCACACTTCGAGGTCCGCCTCTCCGGCTTTCTCGATCCGCTTCCTCACCTTGCTCAGAATCGCCGCGACCGACCCGGGGGTGTAGCCGGTGAGACGCGCGACCTCCTCCTGCGAGAGCCGCTTCTTCGGATCGTTCCGAAGAAGCCAGATGCGCCGCCACTCCTCATTCGGAACCGCGGTGCACAGATGTTCCTGCGCAAGAGTGCGAGCGATGGGGCTCGTCGCGGAAGCGAGGGCGTGAGAGGCGGCAGGGTTGCCGTTTCCGCCGATCTCCTCCCACGATTTCCAGCCGTTCTCTTTCGACATGCAGCGAAGAGCGGCGCGGCGGGTGATCGCGTAGAGCCACGTGGTGGCCCGGCTCCGCCCCTCGAAGCGGCGGCCGTTCCGGCACGCGGCGAGAACGGCGTCGTTCGCAGCGGTCGCGACGAGGTCGGGATCGGCGAGACCGAGAACGGCGCGCGCCATCTTCCGCGCGATCGGCAGAAGACGCCGGGCGACCTCCTCCTCCTCGCCGCTTCGGATCAGCTCCGCGAGAGGATCGACACGAGTGAGCATAGAGAACCTCCTTGAACCACACGTCGTGGTCCTATGGAGGTCCTTGCCCACTCGCCGAAGCGAATCGAAGGAAGCGTCGGAAAGATCGGCATTTCTCCGGAACCTTCCGGGGAGAGACCGCGCCCCCCATGAGCCCGGATCTCTCCCCCACCCGATAAGAGCAAACCTACGTCCCGGATATTAACGCTTCGACGAGTATCCGTCTAGTTGTAAGACGCGCGCCGCTTCTCTCGGGAGCGGAGGCCCGGCGACCGCGAAGCGGATCGAGTCGGTGCGGAGAAGGCGGCGGGCGGCGGCGCGGACGTCGTCCCTCGTCACCGCGGCGATCTCGCGCCGATAGCGCTCCAGATAGTTCGGGCCGAGGCCGTAGTACTCCTCCGCGAGAAGGAACGACGCCGTTCCGTCGTTCGTCTCGAGACGAAGAGGAAGGCTCCCGATGAGGAAGTCTTTCGTCTCCTGAAGCTCGGAGGCGCGGACTCGCTCTCTTCGCATCCTCTCGAACTCTTCACGCATGATGCGGATCGCGGGGGCGACGTGGTCGGGGCGAACGCCCGCGTGCACGACGAGCGGCCCCGCACCGACCGATGCGGCCACCGTGCTTCGCACGCCGTACGCGAACCCCTCCTTCTCGCGGATCCGGTTCCCGAGACGCCCCCCGAGCCCGAACGCGCCGAGGATCTGGTTCATCACCGCGACGCGGGGAAAATCCGGGTCGGTCCGCCGAATTCCGAGAAATCCGAGCGCGATGTCGCACTGCGTCTTCTCGGGAACGAAGAGCGTCCGCGATTTCGGCCCGCGCGGGAGAGGCGGGTCGGGGACCGGCGGCGGTCCCGGGTCGCCGTCCTTCGTCCACTTCCCGAAGAGGCGCGCGGCGAACCGCCGGACGTCTTCCGGCCTCACGTCTCCGACGACGACGAGGATCGACCCGCGCGGATGGAACCGGGCGCGATGAAAGCGAACGAGGTCGGCCCGCTCAAGCGAGAGAACGCTCGCGCGCGTTCCGCCGCCGCTCCGCCGATACGGATGCCGCGGAGGATAGAGAAGGCGGACGAGAGCTTTCATCGCGACCGCGCGCGTGTCGTGCTCCTCCTCGCGGATCCCGACGAGCATCTCCCCTTTCACCCGTTCGAGCTCTTTCCGCGGGAAGGAAGGTTCGAGCACGCTCTCCGCAGCCAGCGCGAGCACCTCTCCGAGATGTTCCTTGAGGACCGAAGCGATGAGGATCGTCGAGTGCTTGTCCACGGCGACGTCGGTTTCCGCGCCGAGGAAGTCGATCCGCTCGGCGATCTCCTTGCCGGTCCGCGTGCGCGTCCCCTCGTCGAGCATCTGTCCGACAGCAAGGGCGAGCCCTTCCTTCCCCGCAGGGTCGTGCACCGATCCGGTCTGGAGACAGAAGCGAAACGTCGCCGACGGGGAGATCGTGTTCCGCCGCACGATGAGGCGCATCCCGTTCGGGAGATCGTACCTTGCGCTCGTCACCGGCGCCCCCCTCTTCCCGCCGCTCGGGCCGTGTACGCTCCGACCGTCCGGTTCGCCGGACGGAAGAGACGCGCCGCGAGATCCCGCACGTCTCCCGCCGTCACCTTCTCCACGCGCTCGAGGAACTTCTCGAAGAACGCGCTCCCCCCGATCGTGCGGAAGTACCCGATCTGATGCGCGAGCTCGGTCACCGAGTCGCTCTGGAAGACCGCGGCCGCGCGGAGCTGGTTCTTCGCCTTGCGAAGCTCGCGGTCGGACCGCTTCCTCTCGGCAATCTCATCGAGCAACGCGAGAAGCTTTTCCTCGAGCGCCCGCACCGAAACGCCCTCGCGCGCGGTGAGCCCAATCGCGTGAAGAAACGGATCGCGCGTCGGGAGATAGAACGACCGCGCCTCGGCCGCGAGACCCGAACGGACGAGGCGGTCGTAGAGGGGCGAGCTCCGCCTCGCCTCGCTGTCGAAGCTCCAGAGGTTGATCCCCTTCGCACCGCCGAGCACTGCGTCGAGCACGACAAGAACGACCGCCTCGTCGTCTTCCACCGGAAGGGCCTTGTGGACGACCTGGAGATACGACGTCTTCCCCTCCCCATCGATCGCGACCCGTCTCTCTCCCCGCTGCGGCCCCTCGGGCGTCCGCGTTCTCGCGGGAGGCTTCCCTTTCGGGATCTTCCCGAAGAGGCGCCGCACCTTCCGCATCGCTTCGACCGGATCGAAATCGCCGGCGATGACGAGCGTCGCGTTCGCCGGGACGTAGTTCGCCCGGTAGAAGGCGACCATCTCGTTCCTCGTGATCCTCCGAACGTCCGTTTCCCAGCCGACCGTCGGCCAGCGATAGCCGTGCGTCTGGAAAGCGGCCGCCGTCACCTCGCGGTCGAGAAGCGTCTCCGGGTCGTTCTCCCCGCCGTGAAGCTCCGAGACGATCACAGTCCGCTCCGACTCGAACTCGGCCGGATCGATCCGGCTCCGCGCCATCCGTTCCGATTCGAGCGTGAGCGCGAGATCGAGATGCTCTTTCGGCAGCGTTTCGAAGTAGGTCGTTTGGTCGATCCAGGTGTAGCCGTTCCAATAGCCGCCGCGCCTCTCGATCAGGTTCTTCATCTCCCGCTTCGAGAAGCGCGC
>VGIW01000049.1 GCA_016867715.1 Candidatus Eisenbacteria bacterium
GCCTTCCTCCTTGCGCGCGATCACGTAGAGGAGCATCCCGAAACGCGCGCCGAGGAGCCGCTCGGGCGAAAGACGAAACGGAAGGACGTTCAAGCCGCCCGTCTCCACGATCGCGAGGCCGCGGTGGAGATCGAGAAGTCGTTTCGGCCGCAAGGGCACCTCGCGGATCCCCGGCATGAGAAGCGGGCGGACGAGCGTCCATCCGGAGAGGGCGTTCGGAACGAATGTCGCCGCGTATCCGCCGGGCGCGAGGATCGCTCGGAAATGAGAGAGAATCCTCTCCTGATCTTGGGGACCGTAGTGCTCGAGGAGGCCGTCCGAGAAGACGAGGTCGAAGCTCGCGGCGCGGCGCGCGGCGAACTCGGCGTCGAGAAGGTCCTCGCGAACGTACGCGTCGGCTCGGCCCTCGGTCGCCTCGCGCGCGAGGGCGAGCGCCTCTTCGGAGAGATCGAGCGCGGTCACTCGGCATCCCTCGTCGAGAAAGCGCTTGGAGAAGAAACCGGACCCGCACCCGGCGTCGAGAACGCGCATTCCGGCGCGAAGCACAGGGCAGAGCCGTTCGAGGATTCGCCGCTTCGACCAGCTCTCCCGCGTGAAGCGCCCTCCGCGCGAGCGGGTCCAAAAGCGATTCCACGGGTTCGGTTTCATGCTCGGCGACCGCTCTCCGGCGCCGCTCCCGCTCCGCGCGTCGATGCCGGCCGCCGGGGGTTCCCGGCGGCGCGCCGCGGGGCCGGCGTCGCGTCGCGGACGATACCAGGCCGCTCGTGCATGTGTCCAGACGCGAATCGAGGTCGCGAGCGTGTTGACGGGCTCGGCGCCGGCGGGTAGCATCGCGGACTTTGGGAGGGCTCAAGAATGCGCAAGCATGAGAGGCCGCTTCCCCCCGTCCGGCGCTCGATCCGCACGTTGGAGGCCTACCGCGTCGCCCGGCCTCCCCATCGCGTCAAGCTCGATCAGAACGAATCGCCCCTCGAGCTTCCCTCGGCGGTTCGCAGGCGCATCCTCGCCGCGTTGGCAAAGAAGCGTTGGTCCCGCTATCCGGATTTTCCGCCGGCGGGTCTCGCGCGAAAGATCGCCGAACGAGAGAAGGTTCCGGTCGGGCGCGTCCTCGTCGGACACGGATCGAACGAGCTTCTCTATGCCGCGGCCCTCGCGACGCTCGAGGAAGGCTCCGTGATGATTCTCCCGAGCCCGTCGTACGGCGTCGCCCACTTGGCGGCGCGTCTCGCGAGCGGGCGGGCGCGCACGGTTCCTCTCGACGACGATTTCGCCTATCGACCGGAGCGGATCGTCGCGGCGGCGAGGCGCGAAAACGCGCGCCTTCTCTTCCTCCCCTCTCCGAACAACCCGACCGGAACCCTTCTTTCGAAAGACGATGTCCGAACGATCGCTGAGAGCGTCCGGTCGCTCGTGATCATCGACGAAGCGTATCGCGATTTCGCGCAGGTTCCCCTCGCGCCGCTTCTCTCCCGCCACCGAAATCTCGTCCTCCTTCGAACCTTCTCGAAGGCCTTCCGGCTCGCCGGTCTTCGAATCGGCTATCTTCTCGGCGACGAGGAGGTGCTCGGACGAATCGAGAGGGGAAAGCCGCCTCATTCGGTGGATGTCTTCTCGCAGGTCGCCGCGGAGATCGCGCTCGATGAGGAGCCGCTCATTCGGAAAGGAGTCCTCGCGATCATTCGGGAAAGAGAGCGGATCGCCGCGACGCTTCGGCCGCTCGAGGCGGTCCGCGTCTTTCCGTCGGAAGCGAACTTCCTTCTCGTCCGAGTCCCCGACGGAGAGCGGGTCTTCCGCCGACTTCTCTCCGCGGGCGTTCTCGTCCGTCTCGTCGGCCCGCGCGCCGCAGCCCGCGGATCCCCCCGAGGCATTCCGATCGATCCCAGACTGCGAGACTGTCTTCGCGTCACCGTAGGGACGCGCGCGGAAAACGACCTGTTCCTCGCGGCCTTCCGCGAGGCGATCGAGGAGAGAGGTTGATGCAACGGAACAAGCTGGAAGACCTTCGCCGCCGAATCCAGCGTCTCGACGAGGAGATTCTCTCGCTCGCCGAGAGAAGAACGAGGCTCGCCGGCGAGATCGGCCGCCTCAAGCTGGCACTCGGCTTTCCCGTGAGGGACTATGAAACCGAGCGCGAGGTTCTGGATGCCGCCGAGGCGCACTGTCGAACGCGCGGGCTCGACCCGACGGTCGGCATCGGGATCGTCCGGGCGCTCGTGGCGGGGGCGGTGAAGGAACAAGAGGAGATCCACGAGAAGCGCTTCCTCGGGAGCAAGCAGCCGATCACGATCTTGGGAGGCCGCGGGAAGATGGGAAGCTGGCTCGCGCGCTATCTCTACTCGCGCGGGCATCCGGTCACGATCCACGATCCGGCAGGACCCCTCCCCGGATTCCGATCGGTCCAAGACTTCGACCGGGCCGTCGACGGGGCGGGGGTTCTTCTCGTCAGCGTCCCCCTCCATGCCGCGGCGGCGATCTACCGCCGGATCGTGAAGCGAAAGCCGGCCGGGGTGATCGCGGATGTTTTCAGTCTGAAGAGTCCGGTCCTCGAATCGATCTGGGCCGGTTTGGATGCCGGTCTTTCGATCACGAGCATCCATCCCCTGTTCGGACCCGAGGTCTATCTCCTCTCCGACCGGACGATGCTCCTCTGTCCGTGCGGCCACGAGAAGGCGGATCGGGCGGCCGCGGGGCTCTTCGCGGGAACCAGCCTCGGGATCGTGCGGATTCCGGTGGAGGAGCACGACCGGATCATCGGGATGGTTCTCGGCCTCTCCCACGCGGTGAACATCGTCTTCACCGAGGCTCTCGCGAAGTCCGGTTTTTCCTCCAAGGAGCTCCGCCGTGCGGCGACCACCACTTTCGAAAAGCAGGTTCGGACGGCGGAGGAGGTCGCCGGCGAGAACCCGAGGCTTTACTACGATATTCAACACCTCAACGAACACACGCCGGACGTCTTCCGCCTTTTCGAGAACGCCCTCGCCGCGTTCCGGAAGGCGGCCGCGAGCCGTTCGCCTCGATCGTTCGAGAAGATGATGGAGCGCGGCGGGAAGTTCTACGGATAACCCCGGCGGGCGAAGGTCACGCGATCCGAATCGCCGTCCGCGCGCCGCCCGCCCGAAGCGATTCGTCCGCGGCCGCGAGCGCCGCGACGACCCGATGGCCGCTCCACCCGTCGGTGAGCGGTCTCTTCTTGTCGCGCACGCACTCGATGAAGTGCGCGCACTCGACGCGGAGAGGCTCGGTCGTCTCGATCTTCGGCGCGAGGATGTCTCCCGCGCGGAGCCGGACCTGGTAGTCCTGGATCCCGCCTTCTTGGAAGAGCGTGCTCTCGAAGCCCCGGTCGTACAGCTTCAGCTTCTGCTCGCTGTCGAGATCGTCATAGACCGCCATCCGTCTCTCGCCGACCACGGTGAGCCTCCGAACCTTCGAGGGATCGAGCCAGCTCACGTGGACGTGGGCGACGGCGCCGGACGGAAACTCGAGGTAAAGAAAGACGACATCCTCCACGCCCGGCTTGAGGTACGCCTTGCCGAGGGCGATGACGGAGACGGGCGCTTCTTCGAGGAGATAGAAGAGAATCGAGAGGTCGTGCGGGGCGAGGTTCCACATCGCGTTGATCTCGGGACGGAAGATGCCGAGGTTGACGCGGGTCGAGTAGATGTAGCGCGTCTTCCCGAAGGCTTCCTCGCGCGCGAGCGCCTTCAGGCGGCGGACCGCCGGGTTGTACTCGAACGTGTGCCCCACCATCAGCGTGAGACCGGTCCGGTCCGCGAGCTCGGCGAGGCGCCTCGACTCATCCGGGTTCATCGCGAGCGGCTTTTCCACGAGGACGTGCTTCCCCGCCTCAAGCGCGCGGCGCGCGAGATCGAAGTGGGTCTCGGCGGGGGTCGCGATCACGACCGCTTCGATCGCGGCGTCGCGGAGAATCTCGCCCGGGTCCTCCGTCCCGCGAAGAAAAGGATAGCGGCGGGTCAGCTTGCGCACCTTCGAAGCATCGACGTCCGCGACGACGGCGAGGTCCGCCTCCTCAAGCTCCGCCAGATTGCGAACGAGGTTGGGTCCCCAGTACCCGCACCCGATGAGCCCGATCCGAACCATGCTCGCCTCCCTCTCTCGCGCGGCCGGCTTCAACCCGATCGAAGCACGACAGGTGTCTTCTTGGCCGGCTCTCGAGCGTTTCGGGCGGATTCTAGCACGAAGCGCCTCTTCCAAGCATCGTTCGCCGTTCATTGACCGGGCGTGCTCCCCGTGGCAGAGTGGAACCTCCCCTCGCGGGAGGTGAGCGACGCGATGATCCGCCGGCTCGCATGGTTCCTCACGGCTCTCCTCGCCGTTCTTCTCGTGTACGCGATCCTCATCGAGCCGAACCGGCTCGTCGTGCGGGAGGTGCTCGTCCCCTCCGAGCCGCTCGATCGCTTCTTCGGCGGGGCGGTCGTCGTGCATCTCAGCGATCTCCATCTCGGCGGCATCGGCTTTCGCGAGAAGCGGCTTCTCCGCGCCCTCGAAAGGATCCGCCCCGACTACGTGTTCGTGACGGGCGATTACGTCCGGATGCGGAAGCCGTACGGTCCGGTGCTCGATCTCCTCGACCGGATCGACGCGCCCGGCGGGATCTACGGCGTTCTCGGAAACGTCGACTACAACGGAACGAGAGAGTCGTGCCGGATCTGCCACGAGGGAGGACCGGGGGGAGCCCTCCGCGACGCCGATCCGATCCGCGTGCTCCGGAACGAGCATGAGGCGATCGAGCGGGACGGGAAGACGCTCCTCCTCGTCGGGCTCGACGAGCTCGACGCGCGCGCGGGAAGGCCCGATCCGCGCCGCCTCCTCGAGGAATCGCCGCGGGAGATCCCGCGGATCGTTCTCGCGCACACGACATCCTTCGTTCGCGAGGCGGAGGCGGCCGGCGCGGAGCTCTACCTCGCGGGGGACACGCACGGCGGGCAGGCTGCTCTTCCGAGCGGTCTTCTCCGCCGAATCATGCCGGAGAAGCGCTGGGACTTTCGGGCGGGGCGATTCCGGATCGGATCGCTCTGGCTTCATGTGCACCACGGGATCGGATGGAGCATCGCGCCGCTCCGCTTCGGGTATCCGCCGCTCGTCGCGGTTCTCCGCTTCCGGGAGGAGCCATGAGCCGCGCGCGCGCCGGAGCTCTCTTCGCGCTTCTCTTCGTCTCGTGCGGCGCGCGCGAGAGGCCGCTCGTCCTCTACGATTTCGAGACGGAGAAGGACCTCGATCGGATCTCCTGGGCCTGCCACGACCACTTCTCGCTGACGGACGAGTGGAGCGCCTCGGGGCTTCGCGCGCTCCGCTGCGAGCTCCCGCGCGCGACATACCCCGGAGTGCGCTTCCTCGACTTCGAGAACGATTGGCGGGGATTCGAGGCGCTCGCCCTCGCCGTGCGGAACGAAGGCGCCGAGACCATCGAGCTCGTGGTCCGCGTGGACGACCGCGACTCGGGCGAGGAGTTCGGCAACCGGTACAACGGCTCGTTTTCGCTTTTCCCCGGTGAGAACTCCATTCGGATTCCGCTCGAGAAGATCCGCCGCGGCCCCGCCTCGCGGGCGCTCGATCTTTCACACATCGATCAGTTTCTGATCTTCCTCCATGACATAGACGATCCTCCCGTGATTCTGGTCGACCGGATCGCCCTGGAATGAACGGACCTTCCGGATCGGATCAGGGGCTATTCGGCTCCAGTCGGCGGAGGGACTCCTCGACCTCTTCCAGCGGCTCGTTTCGATAGACGAGACGCCCCCAGAGCTCGAGATCTACGAGGCAGGAGAACGCGAACGGGTTCTCGGGCGCGCGGAGGGCGATCTCGTCCAGACTCCGCCGGGAAATCCCGATCCCCTCCTCGCAGAAACCCCCGAGAAAGAATTCCGGCCGCGCGAGAGGAGCCAGGTACTCCCCGAGAGGAAGAGGAAAACCGACTTTCTTCCGACTCACAATCGAAGGCGGCAGGTGGCGAGCGGCGATCCGTCGAAGGATCTTTTTGTCTCCCTTCCCCCCGCCGCGGTGGGCGAGAGGCATGTGCACCGCCGTCTCGACAACCCGATGGTCGAGGTAGGGAACTCGGCACTCGATCGAGGCGCTCATGCTCATCCGGTCGAGGCGCCGGAGAAGAGGGACGAGGAAGTCGTCCAAGTCGGAGAGCATCGCCCCGAGAACCGCTCGGTCGTCGGCGCTCGGCACGAAGGAGTAGGCGTTCTCGCACGTCGCGCGCCATGCTCGCCTCGCGTCGCGGTCCACGAGCGAGAGCGCGAGCGGTATGAGCTCGTCGAAGCGGAGAGTGGTCACCGGAAGCCCGGCGGCGGCGTAGCCGACCCTGCGGATCCACTCGCGCATCGGGCGGGGGAGAATGCCGAGGGCGCGGCGGACCCGGAGAAGTCTTCGATAGCGCGCATACCGCCAGCCGTATCCGCCGAAGAGCTCGTCAGCCCCTTCGCCGGAGAGGAGCACGAGAACGCCCTCCGCGCGCGCGACGCGACAGATGAGGGCGAACGCCACCGAGTTCGGATGAGCGAGCGGGAGATCGCTCGCGAAGACCGTGCGCGGAAGCGCCCGCCGGTACTCCGCGCCGTCCAGCGCGAACGAGATCAGAGGAATGCCGAGCGACTTCGCGACTGCTTGCGCATGAGGCTTCTCGTCCAGATCGGGATGGTCCGCGACCGAGACGTGGAACGCCGTGAGCTTCTTCGACCCTCGCGACGCAAGGGCGGTGATCAGGCTCGAATCGAGACCTCCGCTGCATAGCGTCCCGACCGGGACATCGCTCACGAGGCGCGCCTCGGTGCTCGCCGCGAGGATCCTCTCGAGGACTCCCGCGACCTCTTCCGTCTTCATGGCGGCGATACGGGCATAGTCCCGCTCGTCGATCCGCTCGGCCGGGTCGTAGTAGACGCGGGAAGCGACGTTCCCGTCGCGGATCGTCACCATCCGCCCCGGGAGGACCGCCTCGATCTCCTCGATTGGCGTGTCCGGGGTCAGCACGTCGGCGTTGTGATACAGAAGCCACTCGAGCAGACTCCGACGGTTCAGCCGAAGACCTTCCTGCACACGGAGAAGCGGTCTCATTTCGGAGCAGAAGAGGAAATGCCCCCCTCGCGCCGAGTAGTAGAGGGGCTTGATGCCGAAGCGGTCGCGGACCAGGGTAACGGTCCCTGTCCGGCGGTCGTGGATTGCGAAGGCGAACATCCCGACGAAGCGCTCGACGCACGCCTCGCCCCATTCCATGAACGCGTGGAGCACGACCTCGGTGTCGGTCCGGGAACGGAAGCGATGGCCGGCGCGCTTTAGCTCCTCACGGATCTCCTTGAAGTTGTAAACCTCGCCGTTATAAACGATCCACCATCGTCCGTCATCATCGCTCATCGGCATGCGGCCCGCCGGCGAGAGATCGAGGATGCTGAGCCGAACCGCGCCGAGAGCGATCTTCCCGAGCGAGACCGAGCTGCGGTCGTCCGGGCCCCGGTGCGCCTCGAGATCCAACATCCTCTCGACGAGAGCGAGGTGGTCTTCCTCCCGGCAGCCTTCCTTGAAGCAGACGAGGCCCGCGATTCCGCACATGCGATGAGTCTCCCCCGTTCTCCCTCATCGATTATCGGCTGGATGGGCGTTCCACGCGAGCCCGGCCGCTTGAGCCGACAATCTCTACCAGTTCGGCTTCCTCCCGATTCGGAGGATCAGGCGCTCGGCGTCGGACCGGAAATACCCTCTCAGGAACTCGACGGACCGCTCCTCGAGTGCTTCCTTCGGACCGGTGTTGAAATCGAGAAGGAACCGGCTCAGGCGCGTCCGCAGGCCCCGAGGGGATTTACGGCTCACCCATCTCGCCAGGACGCTCTGCTTCGAGAGGAACCGTGCGAGGAGCAGCGACCGAGGTCGGCCGGACCGATTGTAGACGCGCGAGAGATCCGGACGGAACTCCGAATCGACGCCCAGAAACAGGAAGAGATCCCGAAGAACGGAATGAGGAGAGCGGACGAGGTCCTCGAAGAGGAGAATCTTGACCCGATCCCTCCCGAACACGTCGACGAACGCATCGATTCGATCGGCGTAGAGCGAGCTCGAGGCGTACCGCCACAGAAAACCGTATCCACGGCGTATCCTCTCCTCTTCCGCAAGGAGCCCCTCGTGAAACGAAAGGTGTTCCCGGCCATCCCGGACGAGGTGCATATACTGGGAGTAGGCTTTTTCAATCGGATCGCGGATGGAGAGGATGATCCTCACGTCTCCCAACTCCTCGCGGATCGCGCGGCTCGACTCAGGGAAGCAGAAGTAGGACGGGGAAAGATCGCCGGCCGCGGGGAATGAGTCCGCCTCGCGGTAATGCGCCTCGTACTCCGCTCGGGTCGAGCAGGCGAAGTCGAGCACGCGTTCATCTCCAGGGCCGGCCGTCTGTTTCTTCAATTGATGATACGTGAAGTAATGAAGCTCCTTCCGATCGGGAAGGTAGATCTCGGGATGCTGTCCCAGGTAGTGGTAGAGGGAAGTGGTCCCGCACTTGGGGGCGCCAATCAACAAGAAGTTCGGGAGTCGCACGCACTCACCCGGATCCGGGCGGGGGTTCGCTGAGACACGGTCCGGCATCCGCCGCGGCCTCTCAATTCTACGACATCCGCCGGCTCCGGTCCATCGCGGCGAGCGGAGGACCGGAAAGGGAGGCGCCGCGAGCCCCCCAAGAGAAGGCGGCCCGCCCCCGACGGGACGGGCCGCGCGCGGTTTCGATTTCCGCGGCCGGGGGCGCCGCGGGCTCGACGTTCGATCTTAGTACATGTCCCCGTAGCCGCCCCCCGGAGGGCCGGCCGGCGCCTTCTCCTTCTCGGGGATCTCGGCGACGAGGCACTCGGTCGTGAGCATGAGGCCCGCGATCGAGGCCGCGTTCTGGAGAGCGTAGCGCGTCACCTTCGTCGGGTCGATGACGCCCGCCTTCATCATGTCCTCGTACGTATCCGTCGCCACGTTGTATCCGACCGCCTTCGCCTCGCGCAGGACGCGCTCGACCACGAGCGAGCCCTCGACGCCCGCGTTGTTCGCGAGCTGGCGGATGGGCTCCTGAAGGGAGCGCACGATGATCTCGCTCCCGATCTTCTCGTCGCCGGTCAGCTCGAGCTTCTTCACAGCCGGGATCGTGCGAAGATACGACACGCCGCCTCCCGGAACGATCCCCTCCTCGACCGCCGCGCGGGTCGCGTGGAGGGCGTCCTCGACGCGCGCCTTCTTCTCCTTCATCTCGGTCTCGGTCGCGGCGCCGACGTTGATCACCGCCACGCCGCCGGCGAGCTTCGCGAGCCGCTCCTGGAGCTTCTCGCGGTCATAGTCGGAGGTCGTGTTCTCGATCTCGCGGCGGATCGTCTCCACGCGGCCCTGAATGTCGGTCTTCTTGCCGCCCCCCTCGACGATCGTCGTGTTCTCTTTGTCGACGGTGATCCGCTTCGCCGTTCCGAGATCGCCGGTCGAAATGTTCTCGAGCTTGATGCCGAGGTCCTCGGAGATCATCTGGCCGCCGGTCAGGATCGCGATGTCTTGGAGCATCGCCTTGCGGCGGTCTCCGAACCCGGGCGCCTTCACGGCCGCGACCTGGAGGGTGCCGCGGATCTTGTTCACGACGAGGGTCGCGAGCGCCTCGCCCTCGACGTCCTCGGCGATGATGAGGAGCGGACGCCCGGTCTGCGCGACCTTCTCCAACAGCGGAAGAAGATCCTTGAGGTTCGAAATCTTCTTCTCGTGGATCAAGAGGTACGCGTCCTGGAGCACGCACTCCATCGTTTCCGGATTCGTCACGAAGTAGGGAGAGAGGTAGCCGCGGTCGAACTGCATCCCCTCGACCACGTCGAGCGTCGTCTCGATCCCCTTTGCCTCCTCGACCGTGATCGTGCCGTCCTTTCCGACCTTGTCCATCGCGTCCGCGATGATCGAGCCGATCTCCGTGTCCGAGTTCGCCGAGATCGTGGCGACCTGCGAGATCTCCAAGCGATCCTTCACCTTCTTGGAGAGCTTGCCGAGCTCCTCGACCACCGTGCGCACCGCGGCGTCGATCCCGCGCTTCAGGGCCATCGGGTTCGAGCCGGCGGTGATATTCTTGAGGCCCTCGCGGTAGATCGCCTCGGCGAGAACCGTGGCGGTGGTCGTGCCGTCCCCCGCGACATCGCTCGTCTTCGAGGCGACCTCGCGCACCATCTGCGCGCCCATGTCCTCGTAGGGGTCCTTCAGCTCGATCTCCTTGGCGACCGTCACGCCGTCCTTGGTGATGACCGGCGAGCCGAACTTCTTGTCGAGGACGACGTTCCGGCCCTTCGGTCCGAGCGTGACCTTCACCGCGGCCGCGAGCTGCTCCACGCCCGAAAGGATCGCGCGGCGCGCGTCCTCATGGAACTTCAACTGCTTGGCAGCCATGTTTCTCTCTTCCTTTCTTTACTCGATGATCCCGTAGACATCGTCCTCGCGGAGGATGATGTACTCCTCGCCTTCCAACTTGAGATCGGTTCCGGCGTACGAAGAGAAGAGGATCCGATCCCCGCTCTTCAGCTGGATCGGCACTCGCTTCCCGTCCTTGTCCTTCGCGCCCTCGCCGATGGCGACCACGCGACCCTGGTTCGGCTTCTCCTTGGCGGTGTCGGGAATGATGATCCCGCCCTTCGTCTTTTCCTCCGCATCGAGACGCTTCACGAGAATCCGATCGTTGAGAGGTTTGATCTTCATCCCATCTGCTCCTTTCCCTGCGAGCGGACCCTCCGCCCGCGCTTCTCAATTAAGACCTTCCGCGATGACTCTTCAGGAGACTCTTGCGCGCTGAGCAGAACCCATCCTGAGCCGAGCGATGCGGATGCAAGAGGCGTTCCTCTGAAGGCCCCGTCCACAACATCCTACAATCAAAGCACATGGAAGCTAGCACTCTCGATGGGCGAGTGCAAGATTTTTTTTCCTGCCGAAATGACAGGAACGAGCGCCGGTTCGAGGTGGCGGCCCGCCCATGTAACCTTCATAAAAAACGAGAGGTTGCGAGCATTCTTCCGATGGCGGGTCTGTCAATCGGGCGGGATCCAGGAGCCCCCGCTTCGGGCGCACGCGTCGGCGAGCGCCACCGCCGCCCGGCCGTCCGCGATCGTGATCGGCGGCCGAGTCGCGCCGCGCGAGACGCGAAGGAAGTCGAGAAGAACCGGGATGAGCGTCCCCGGAACGTGCGGGAAGGGGACCGACCGGCTCTTGCGGCCCTCGATCCTCTCGAGAGAGGGGGGGGTGCGCGAAGCGACAAGGATCCCCCCCTCGCCCACCACCTCGATCGACTCCCGGCGCGAGCTCCCCCAGCGGCTCATGTCGATCACCGCGCGCGCACCCGAGCGCGAGCGGAGAACCGCCGTGTACGCGTCGTCGATTCGCGACCCGCGCACGAAGCGCCGCTCGCACCAGACTTCCGCGATCGGACCGATGAGGAAAGGGAGAAGATCGAAATAGTGCACACCCGAATCGAGAAGGGCGCCGCCGTCGTCGAGGCGATCGCTGAAGACCCCCTTCTCGTGCGTCCGGTCCTCGGATCGAAGAGAGAAGAGCACTTCTCGCACGGGCGCGATGCTCGGAAGCGCGTCGAGAAGACCAAGAATCGGGCCCTCGTAGCGGCTCGTCTGGCCGACCATCACCTCGATGCCGGAGCGCTCCGCCGCGCGCGCGATCCGATCGCACGAGGCCGGATCGGGAGCGAGGGGCTTCTCGACGAGAACCGGCTTGCGGGCGTCGGCCGACGCCTCCACCGCCTCGGCGTGATGCGCCGCGGGGGTGACCACGAGAAGCGCGTCGACCGACGGATCGCGGGCGAGCGAGCGGACATCCTCGTGAAACGCGACCCCCCACTCCTTCGCCTGCTCGCGGCCGAGCGCGACCTCGCGCCGCGCAATCGCGGCGAGGCGCGCCCCGGGAACCTCACCCCGGAGAAGGTGGCGGGCGTAGCGGGCGCCGTGCCGGCCGAGCCCCGCGAGCCCGAGACGAAGCTCTTTCAAGAGACCTCGCCCTCCTCGACGCGCACCCGGAGAAGATCCTCCGCCACGAGAATTTTACCATTAAAGAGATCGCGGCACGCGCCTGCGAGGTCGACCTCGTCGCTCTCCGGACCGAGGTGGACGAGCAGCATCCCCCTCACCTCCGCCTCGGCGGCGATCCGCGCCGCGTCGGCCGGCGCGAGGTGGAAGGGATCCTCCTCTCCCTCCGCGAGGCCGGCCTCGATGACGAGAAGCCCCGCGCCCCGCGCGAGGCGCACGAGCTCGGCGGATCGCCCGGTGTCGCCGGTGTAAACCGCCGCGTCCCCTTCCTCGGTGCGGATCGAGTAGGCGATCGCCGCGATCCCGTGGGGCACGGGCGCGTATCGAATCCGAACCGTTCCGAGGCTCTCCTCCCCCCGCTCTCCCTCGTGAACGACGAGCCGAAGGTTCTCGGTCTCTAGAAAAGGCGCGTGCACGAGGCGGAGCGATCGGACGAAGCTCGCGAACCCGGGCGGCCCGAAGAGGTGGAGCGTCGCCGGCTTTTCGCTCCCCTTCGCGTGGTTCCGGACGCGGAAGAGGAGCGGAACGAGGTCGGAGACGTGGTCGGGATGCACGTGCGTGACGAAGCACGCGGCGATGCGCTCGGGGGCCGACCCGGCCTTCGTCAGGGAATGAAACGTCCCCGCGCCGCAATCGAAAAGAAGATGAAGCCCGCCCGCCTCGACGAGGTGCCCCGGCGATCCGCGCCGTGCGCTGGCGTGGTGGTTGCCGCTCCCGAGAACCGTCCAGATGATCATCGATCCGCCTCCGGTCCCGTTTCCGCGGAAGATGGGTTCGCGGCGGGCGCGCGAGGAGTCGAGGTCCCGCCGCGTGTCTATGCGGAGGAATACGCGCCGCCTCCGCCCGTGTCAAGGCGCGCGGCGCGGGATCCGCGCGCATCCTCCGAGGTCTCGGTCGGGGCGCCCGGAGCTTCCTCTTCCATTTGCCCCACGCCTGCTTCCCGTCTATTCTCATGGCGGCGGTCCTCTCCCCCCGGAAAGGGACCTTCGCGATGTCGACCCGCTCACCTGTCCCCGCGCCTTTCCCCTACGACAAAGAAGGGGTCCGCTCCGGATACTACTCGGACGCCTACTTTCTCAACGCGGGAGCCATTCTCGACCGCCTGGTCGTCGACCACTACCGCTACGCGGGGAAATTCCCCGTTCTCCCCTCGGGGAGCGGCGCGGGGAGGGTCGCAGTCGGAACGATCGAGACCGAGATGCACTTCTTCACTCGGAGAAAGCCCTGGTCGGTCGTTTGCGGTATCAACCATTCCCTTCAGGTCCTTAAGGAATGCGCCGGAGGCGTGAACCGCCCGCGCCGCGTCTCCGCTCCCAGGATTCTCGACGCGGAGGCGGTTCCGGAAGGGACGCGCGTGATGCCGTGGGCGCCTGTCCTCGTCGTGCGCGGGGAGTACCGGCGGTACGGATATCTCGAGACCGTGCTTCTCGGCATCCTCTCGAGGGAGACGAAGATCGCGACGAACGTCTACCGGGCGCTCCGGGCGGCGCGCGGCAAGCCGATCTTCTTCTTCCCCGCGCGCTTCGATCTCCCCGAGGCGCAGAGGCTGGACGGATACGCGTATCGCCTCGCGGTCGAGCAGTACAACCGGGACTCCGGGCGGCAGGTGCAGCCGTACGTCTCCACGCAGGCGCAGGCCGAGCTCTGGGGCGGGCAGTCGAGCGGGACGGTCCCTCACGCGTACCTCCTCTGCTTCCTTCGCGACACGGCGGAGGCGATGGTCCAGTTCGCCCGCACGCTCCCGATCGCGGTGAAGAGGATCGCGCTCGTCGATGTGAACAACGACTCGATCGGCGATTCGATCCGCGCCGCGTCCGCCCTCTTCGAGGAGCACGAGAGGCGCATCCGGGCGGGGGATCGAGAGGGAGCGGAACGCTATCGTCTTTTCGCGGTGCGCGTCGACACAGCGGAGAGCCTCGTCGATGTCTCGCTCGGCAGGAGAGGGGAGCCGGGGGTGTCCCCCGATCTGATTCGAGCGCTCCGCCGGGCGCTCGACGAGGCGCCGGACCGCCTCGGATTCCGCGGAGACGAGCGGGAGCGCGCGCTCCGGTACTTCCGCTCCATCCGGATCGCCGCGACGGGAGGCTTCAACGAGGAGAAGATCCGCCATTTCGAAAGCCTCCGCGTCCCGGTCGACATCTACGGGATCGGGTCGTCATTCCTTCAGGAAAGAAACGATTTCACCGCCGACGTCCTCCGGGCGAAGGTCGGGGGGAAGTGGGTCCCGATGGCCAAGGTCGGCCGCCGGCCGAGGCGAAACTCGCAACTCGAGCGCGTCCGTTTCGGATGATCGATAAGCGAACGGTTCATTTCTCATGTACCCGATGCGGGCGCTGCTGCCGGGAGCCCGGGTACGTCTTCTTCTCGCCGTCCGACCGGCGGAGGGGGGCCCGGCATCTCGGCATCTCCGTTCGCGCGTTCAAACAACAGTATGGCGGGGATGAGGCGGGGACCGAGATCCGCGTGACGCGAAGGCGGCAGTGTCCGTTCTTCTCCGAAGAGGGGTGCGCGATCCATCCGGCGCATCCCGAGCAGTGCCGCACTTTCCCCTTCTGGCCGGAGATCGTCGAGTCAAAGGACGCTTGGAACCGCCGATCCCGCCGTTGCCCGGGGATGGGAAGGATCGGATAGCCCCCGCGAGTTCGAGACTCGGAGATTCGTGCGAGAGGGGTTACGTCGCCCGGCACGGAGAGCTCCTGCTTCCCGCACGGCGCTCCATCCTGTATCATTGCTTCAAATGTCCACCGACACGATCACCCTCTCGCCCCAGCAGAAGCGGGTCATCGAGCACCGGGGAAGCCACGTCCAGGTGATCGCCTGCGCGGGGTCGGGGAAGACGGAGTCCGTGTCCCGGCGGGTCGCGGCGCTCGTGAACGAGGGCGTGAGGCCGGAGTCGATCGTCGCCTTCACCTTCACGGAGCGAGCGGCCGGCGAGCTGAAGGAGCGGATCTACCAGAAGGTCGAGGAGGCGAAGGGCGCCGAGTTCCTCGGCCGCCTCGGGCCGATGTTCGTCGGGACGATCCACAGCTACTGCTTTCGGCTCCTCCAGACGCACGTCCCGAAGTACGGGAACTACGACGTGCTCGACGAGAACCGGCACGTCGGGCTCCTGTCGCGCGAGTTCAAGCGCCTCGGCCTCAGCCGACTCGGCCGCGGCGAGAAGCACTGGAAGCCGATCGCCGAGTTCGCCTGGACCGTCGATGTGATCGGGAACGAACGGATTGACGCGGACGATCTCGCGGGGACCCCGCTCGGCGAGTGCTACGAAGCCTACCTCGAGATGCTCGCCCGCTACCGGTTTCTCACGTTCAGCCGGATTATCTCGCAGGCGGTGGGGGTGCTCGGCGAAGAAGCCGTCTACAAGCGTGTGCACGGCCCGCTCCGCCACCTCATCGTCGACGAGTACCAGGACATCAATCCCGCGCAGGAGCGGCTGATCGAGCTTCTCTCCGCGAAGCCGGTCGAGCTCTGCGTGGTCGGCGACGACGACCAGTCGATCTACCAGTGGCGGGGATCGGACGTCGCGAACATTCTGAGCTTCGCCCGCCGCCGCCGGGGCTCGGAGCTGGTTCGCCTGGAGACGAACCGGCGAAGCCGTCCCGCGATCGTGAAAGCGGCGAACGCCTTCGCGAAGACGATCGAGGACCGCCTGCCGAAGGCGATGAAGCCGAAGCGCCCCGACGGCCCCAACCAGATGACCACCTGGTGCGCCGAGACCCCGCAGGAGGAAGCCGAGAAGATCGCCGAGACGATCGAGCGCCTGCGCGCCAGGGGCTATCGCTACCAGGACATCGGCGTCCTCTTCCGTTCCGTCCGCACCTCCGCGCCCGTCCTGATCGAGGCTCTGCGGGAGCGCGGCATCCCCCTCTCGTGCAGCGGCCGCACCGGCCTCTTCCTCATCCCGGAGATCAACCTCTTCGGAGAGATCCTCGCGTGGTTCGTCGATGAGGAGTGGCAGGACGAACGCTTCGGGCTGGCCCGCCCCGCCGATCTCGACAACATCGTCGCGGGGCTCGGCAAGCACTTCGGACGAAAGCGCGGCGAGATCCCCGGCCTCCGGAAGTTCCTCGAGGACTGGAAGAAGCTCCGCCTTCGCGGCACGCGTCCGGTCAGCCTCGTCGGCGACTTCTATAAGCTCCTCAACTTTCTCGGCGCGCACACGATCGACATCGACGAGCCGGAAGGAGCCGCGCGCTTCGGCGCGTTCGCCCGCTTCTCCGAGCTGCTCGCCGACTTCGAGCACGTGACCCGCCGTGGCTGCTACGTCGAGGAGCGCGGGAAGCGCGTCTTTCGCACCGGCCTCGATCGCGGGAAGGAGTACTATCGGCGGCTTTACAGCTACGTGCGCCACTACGCGCGCGACGCCTACGAGGACTTCGGGGGCGAGGACCACCAGGAGATCGACGCGGTCGACATCATTACGATCCATCAGGCGAAGGGGCTCGAGTGGCCGATCGTGTTTCTGCCGTCGCTGACGAGCCGCCGCTTCCCCCCCATGCGCGCGGGGAAGAAACGAGATTGGCTTCTCCCCGAGAGCGTCTTTCCCGAGGAGACGCGGCGCCGATACGAAGGCGGCGACACGGAGGAGCGCCGGCTCTTCTACGTGGCGATGACGCGCGCCCGCGACGCCCTCTATCTCTCCTACTTCGAGCACATCAAGCAGGACATGAAGCCCTCGCCCTACCTGGAGGAGGTGGGGAAGCGCAACGGCGGCATCCGGTCGTACACGAAGCTCCCGCTTCCCCCGAAACCGGAGAAGCTTCTCGAGCCGGAGATCCCTCCTCTCGAGATCAGCTTCTCGGAGATCGCGCACTTCGAGGAGTGCGGCCATCGCTATCGCCTCGCGTCGAACTTCGGGTTTCAGCAGGAGCTCGCCACCGAGCTCGGGTACGGCCGCGCGATCCACCACATCCTACGGAACATCGCGGAGAAGTCGCGGAGGAAGGGATCGACACCGACCGACCGAGAGATCCAGAAGATCATGGACGACGAGTTCTACCTCCCCTTCGCGCGGCGGCCGGAGTTCGTGCGGATGTCGCGCGCGGCGCGCGGGCTGGTCGGACGCTACCTCGCAAGCTACGAGGATGATCTCCGCCGGATCTGGGAGACCGAGCGACCTTTCCAGCTCCGGCTTCCCGACGGAACGGTCTCCGGCCGCACGGACGTCATCCTCGACGAGGAGGGCGGCCTTCCCGGCCGTCTCGCGATCGTGGATTACAAGACGGCGACCGACCCGAGGCTGGATGACCACTATCGACTGCAGATGGCCGTCTACGCCGAGGCGGCGAGGGGAGAGGGTCTCGATGTGGTCGCGGGGTACGTTCACGAGCTGAAGCACGGCGACCGCCACGCGGTCGATATTCGAAGAGAGACGAACGCGCTCGGACTGGATAGGGTCGCGGCGTCGGTTCGCGCGATCCGAACCGGAACGTTCGGACCCTGCGCAGCGCCGGAGACTTGTGTCCGGTGCGACTATCGATTGGTCTGCGCGCACTGCAAGGCGCTGGAAGACACATAGACATTCGAAGCACGGGGAGATCCGCATGGCACGGGCGAGAAAGAGCGGGAAGGTCGAGGCGAAGGATTATCGGCACGCGAAGGAGAAGCGGAAGAACATCCCGCCTGCCAAGATCGCGGCGGAGGGGGAAGTGCCGAAGGTGAAGAAGGTGAGGTACCACTATAGCCCCCACCTCTCGCCGGAGCTTCGCTTCGACCCGACCGCGAAGGCGGATCGCGTGATGGAGGTCGCGGAGAAGGCGGGCCGGCACCTCACCGAGCAGGAGCGCGATCTCCTCACGAAGGCGCTCGCGAACCAGCAGCCGTGGCTCGAGTGGGCCGGTAAAAAGGAGCAGCACGACCGCGGCTGGTTCGAGGTGGACCCCGTCGCGCTCCACATCCACGAGAGGGTGAGCGCGCAGGCCATTGTCCGCGCGGCCATGCGCGAGGACGCCCAGCGCGAGCTGTTCGCCGATCCGGAGCTTCCGTACCAGAAAGAAGTCCAGTTCTACCGGCACGATGTCGACTGGGCGAACCGTTTGATCCTGGGCGACAGCCTTCAGGTCATGTCATCGCTTGCCCGTCGGGAGAACCTCGCGGGCAAGGTGCAGATGATCTACATCGACCCGCCATATGGCATCAGGTTCGCCAGCAACTTCCAGCCGGAAGTTGGGAAGCGAGATGTGAAAGACAAGAGCGAGGATCTATCGCGGGAAGTGGAGATGGTCAGAGCTTACCGGGATACGTGGAACCTGGGTATCCATTCCTACCTCGCGTATCTGCGGGATCGTCTGATGGTGGCGAGAGATCTCTTGGCGGAAACCGGCAGTCTGTTCCTACAGATCGGCGACGAGAATCTCCATCGGGCAAGAACTCTCATGGACGAGCTCTTTGGAGCATCGAACTTCATCTCGGTTCTAGTGTTCCAGCGTGGTGTCGCAGGGCTCGGAGAGATGATCTCGAATGTCAACGACTGGATACTCTGGTACGCCAGAGACCGGATACACGCCAAGTGTGATGCTTTATTCGTAAACCGACCAGCGAAGACGCTTGCTTCAGCCTACAACTACTTCGAGTCCGATTCCGAGGCTCCGCGAAGACTCACGAGGCCAGAACTCGATGGCGAAGTATCGGCGCCGGAGGGGCGACGTTTCAAGACATCGGCCATCGTAGCTAGGGAACCAAGCTCGACTTCCGATTTCTCGGTTGATCACGACGGCCAGAAGTACGACCTGCCCCGAAACACGCACTGGAAGACATCTCGAGAGGGACTGGTCAGGCTCGGCAGATGTGACCGGCTGCTCGGCTTGGGGAAGACACTTACGTACAAGATGAGAGCCGACGACTTCCCTTTGGTTCCGATCTCGAACATCTGGCAGGACGTGTTCGAAAGCACATATGCTGTAGAGCGCTACTACGTGGTGCAGACTCAGACCAAAGTCATCGAGCGGTGCATCCTAATGACTACGAACCCAGGCGATCTTGTCCTCGATCCCACCTGCGGCAGCGGCACAACTGCCTTCGTCGCCGAGCACTGGGGGCGTCGCTGGATCACGATCGACACGAGCCGCGTCGCGATCGCGATCGCCCGTCAGCGTCTTCTCACCGCCAAGTACGAGCACTACAAGCTTCGGGACGAGTCGAAGGGACCGTCCGGCGGCTTCTTCTACAAGACCGTCCCGCACGTCACCCTGAAGAGCATCGCCCAGAACCAGAACCTCGACCCGATCTTCGCGAAGCACGAGCCGATCCTGGACGCCGCCCTCGCGGCCTGCAACAAGGCGCTCGGGCAAGTTCCTGACACGGCGCGCGACACGTGTCGCCGCAAGCTCACGGAGAAGCAGGCTCGCGAAGGCAAGCGCGCCGTGACCGACGCCGATCGCCGTCGCTGGGATCTCCCGAAGAAAGGCGGGAACTGGTATCACTGGGAAGTCCCCTTCGACACCGATCCCGATTGGCCGAAGGCCCTCCAAGACGCCGTCGTCGCCTATCGCAAGGCCTGGCGCGCGAAGATGGACGAGGTGAACGCCTGTATCGCGGCGAACGCGGATCAAGAAGAACTTGTGGATCAGCCCGAGGTCGTGAGGGGCGTCGTCCGCGTGTCCGGTCCTTTCACCGTGGAGGGCGTCCGCCCTGAGGAGCTTTCGATCTCCGAAGAAGGGCTCTTCGACGGGACGCCGAACGAGTGGGAGGGCGAAAGCCCCGGAGACGTCCGCGACGAGGTACAGAACCTCCGCGCCTACCTCTCCCGCATGACCGACCTCCTCCGGAAGGACGGCGTCACGTTCCCGAACAACAGGCACGCGACCTTCGCGCGCCTCGACGCGCTCTACGAGGAGAAGACCGGCACGCCGATCCACGCCGAGGGGATCTGGGAGGGCGCGGACCACGGGAGGCCGAACAACGTCGCGGTCGCCTTCGGGCCGCAGTACGGCCCCGTGACCGCCGAGCAGGTCGAGGAGCTGATCCGCGCGAGCAAGCGCTACGACGAGCTTGTCATCGCGGGCCTCAGCTTCGACGGCGAGGCGGCGGTCGCGATCCAGGAAGCGGCCCACCCGAAGCTCAAGACCCACATGGCCCACATCCGGCCGGACGTCTCCCCCGGCATGGACGGCCTCCTCAAGGAGACGCCGAACAGCCAGCTCTTCACCGTCTTCGGCCAGCCGGAGATCCGCGTTAAGAAGCACGGCAAGGAGGAGTGGCAGGTCGAACTGTGCGGCGTCGACATCTTCGATCCCCTGAAGGGCGAGGTGCGCTCGACCGGCGCCGAGAAGGTCGCCGCCTGGTTCCTCGACAGCGACTACGACGGCCGCTGCTTCTGCATCACGCAGGCGTTCTTCCCGGACCAGGACGCATGGGGGAAGATCGCGAAGGCCCTCGGCTCGCAGGCCGACCCGGAGGCGTTCGAGGCGTTCCAAGGGACCGTCTCCCTCCCCTTCAAGAGCGGCAAGCACGCCCGGATCGCGGTCAAGGTCATCGACCCGCGGGGGAACGAGGTCATGACGTTCGCCAAGCTGGAGAGGTAGAGAAGATGGCGACACGGCGTATGTCAGGACGCCCGAAGGACGAGACCCCTCCCCCCGATTGGACGCCGACCCAGGCGGTCGACAACCCGGTCATCAACAACCCGTACACCGAGCCCGTGAAGCACTGGCTCTACAAGGACGGCGTGCCGAGCCTGATGGACGGCCGCCGCGAGGCGAGCTACTGGTTCCGATCGAAGCGGACCGGATCGGCCGAGCAGGAGCTCTTCCGTGAGGAGGAGCGGGACGACCTCCCCCTCGTCAATGCGCTCCGCGCGGACGTGAAGCGGTGGCGCGAGGCGGGATACCGGGGCGCGTCGCGCATCACGCGCGAGCTTCTTGACTGGTGGATGAGACAAGACCGTCCCCGGCGACTCTTCTTCTGCCAGCGCGAAGCGGCCGAGACGCTGATCTACCTGATGGAGCTCGCGCTGCCGGGGCGTCTCCCGGCGACCGGTTTTCACAAGTTCGAGGTGAGCCCAAAGACGCTCGACCTCCTTCTCAAGGGGGAGAAACCCGAGTTCGCGTCGATCCGCGGCGATTTCTTCCCGCGGCTCATCGATCCGTCGTCTGATTCGAGCACGCTCCCGCTCGTGCGGACGGGCTGCAAGATGGCGACCGGGAGCGGCAAGACGATCATCATGGGGATGCTGATCGCATGGGCGTTCTGCAATCGGGCGCGCAACCCGTCTTCCACTCAGTATCCGAACGCCGTTCTCGTCTGCGCGCCGAACCTCACGGTGAAGAAGCGCCTCCAGGTTCTTCGCCCCGAGGACCCGAACAACTACTTCGACGCCTTCGATCTCGTCCCGCCGAAGTACCGCGAGTACCTGAACATGGGAAAGGTGCTCGTCACGAACTGGCACGTCTTCGCGCCGAAGAGCGAGCACGCCGAGGGGGGCAAGAGCTACGCCGTCGTGAACAAAGGCGAGGAGTCGAACGATGCGTTCACGAAAGATCGCCTAGGGGAACTCGCCGCGCGACTCCCGATCCTCGTGCTGAACGACGAAGGGCACCATTGCTGGCGCGGAAGACCTCTTACGAAGGAAGAAGAGCGCGAGGCGTTCCGCGATCTGGACCGGGAGAAGAAGAAGGCGCTCGAAGAGGAAGCCGACGAGGCGCGCGTTTGGCTCGCCGGTCTCGATCGGATCAACAACTGCGGACTTCTCGGAAAGAGCGACGGCGGAAAACCGGCGCCGGGCATCCTTTCATGTGTGGACCTTTCGGCGACCCCCTTCTATCTCTCGAACAGCGGCTACCCGGAGGGAAGTCCCTTTCCGTGGCTCGTGAGCGACTTCGGTCTCGTCGACGCGATCGAGTGCGGGATCGTGAAGGTCCCGCGCATGCCGGTCCGGGACGACACGGAAAAGAAGGACGATGCCGGTCGGCCCGATCCCAAGTACTTCCGCCTCTGGCACAACATCACGGAGAAGGAGCTGAAGGCGAGCGATTCCGTCCGAAGAGGACAGCCGAAGCCGGAGGCGATCTACAAGTACGCTGAGGGAGCGCTCCTCACGCTCGCCTCGCAGTGGAAGAAGCAGTTCGATGCGATCAAGGAGAGCGCGGGCGGGCAGCCCTTCGTTCCGCCCGTGCTCATCGTCGTCTGCGACAACACGGAGCTGTCCGAGGTCTTCTTCCGGAAGATCAGCGGCGAGCACGAGGTGGAGACCGCCGACGATGAGGGGAAGACCGT
>VGIW01000050.1 GCA_016867715.1 Candidatus Eisenbacteria bacterium
CGGGAGCGAACGAAGGCCCGGCGCGTGTCTCGCCCAGAAGGCATGCTCTTCGAGCCGCGGCTTCTCCCACGGCGGGTTCCCCACGATCGCATCGAACCCCGGCCTCTCGCGGAGAAAAACCTCGGGGAACGCGATCGGAAAATGAAACGCGTGGAGCCCTTCGAGGCGCTCCCTCGCGGCCTCGTGCTCCTTCGACCCCGCGATCGTCCCGCGCATCTCTCTCCATCTCGTCATGTCGAGATCGAGAGGACGTTTCTCGATGCGCGCGGCGGTCACGATATCGAAGAGGGCCGCGGTCGGCGCGACCGCCCTCTCCGCCTCCGCGGCGGCCTTCCGCGCGCGGGCGAGATCGGCGGGGCTGGCGTCGGCGATCTTCGCGAGACGCTCGAGCGGGGCGCGCGCCTCGCCAAGAAGGAATTGAGCGTCGAACTGGAAGAACGTGTGGAGCGAACCCGCGATCTCCTCGAGCCTCCCGATCCCTACGAGCGAGTTCCCCACGACGAGGCTGTGATCGAGGAGCGAAAGAGGAAGCCCCGGCACGAAGGTGTGGATCCAGATCGAGAGGCGCGCGAGCTGGACTGCGGTGGGGTTCAAGTCCACGCCGTAGACGCACCGCCTCGCGATGAGCCGCCGGAGGAGCTGCGTGTCCTCGATCTCCACCTGGTCGGCGAGCGTTCCGAGGGCTTCGACCGCGGCTCCGCGAAGCTCCGCGAGCTCCGCCGCGACGGCGGGGAGACGCCTTTGCATGAGATACCCCGTGAGCGCCCTCTCGATCCGATCGACCGCCGCGACGAGGAAGTGCCCCGAGCCCATCGCGAGGTCCGCGAGGCGAAAGTCGAAGAAGCGACTCCCCGCCTCGTCGCCGGAGAGGGCGTCGAGACGCGCGAGGTGCTCCCGGAGCGCCGGCTCGAGCGCGCGGTCGAGAAGATGCTCGACGGCGAAATGTTTCGTGAAGAAAGAACCGGTCGACTTCCGCGCTCCCGAGGCGTCGTGGAGATACACGGTGCCGCGCGCGACGGCCGCCTCTTCGTTCTTCTTGCACGGCCTGTACGCGCCGCTCTTGTCGATCGCGAGGTCGGTCTCCGCGACCGAGAGCTCGCTCTCGAGGAGCCCTTCGTAGATCGTTCCGAACTCGCGCACCCCGAGGCTCCGAAAATCGACGGGACCGAGCCCCTCCGCCCCCTCGACGAGCAGGAGATCGGAGAGGGCCGGACCGAAGATCGTGTTCGGGAGCGTGATCTCCGCGAGGAGCGCGCCCGATGCGGAGACCTCGCGTTCCTCGGAGAAGAGGCCTCCGTCGTAGGCCGGGACCCCCCACTCGCGGTTCCCGCGATCGACCGCGCGGAAGAGGCGTGCGACCTCGTCCCAAAGCGTGTCCCCCTCGTCGAAGGGAGCGCCGGCGCGCGCGAGATCTGCCAGCTCCTGCGCCTTCGTCTTCAGCGAGCGGCGCTGGTAGAGACCGTTCCATCGGTACGGGAGAAGATCCTTGTCCTCGGCGTAGGCGATGAAGAGGAGCCGGAAGAGGAGGGCGAGTGCCATCTCGTAGGTATCGGCGAGGTCGCCCGCGGTCGGGCTCTTCAGGCCGCGCGCCGCGACGATCCCCTGGGCGAGGCGCGGGACGACCTTCTCGTAGACGCGCTCGCGGAGGCGCTCGGCGAGATCTCCCGCGAAGCGCCCCGACGCATCGAGAATCTGCTCCAGAGTTCCGCCGGAAACAAGCGCCTCGGCCGAGCAGAGGAGCCAGAGATAGGCGGCGTCCGAATCGGGGAGGAGCCCGGCGTGACACTCGATGAAGGTCTCCGTGCGGCCGCGGCGTCCGACTCCGAGCCCGGGGCGGACCGGATGAACGCGGAGCTTCGCTCCGTGCTGGACGACGACCCAGGGGAGACCCTCGCGATCGGCGACGGCGAGGGCGTAACTGATCGGAGAGAGCCCCGAGAAGCGCTCGGCGGAAAGATCGGGGGATTCGTCACGCGCGAGGAGAACCGCGATCGCGACCTTCCGATCACCCGCTCGGAGGATCGAGGTCGCGCCGTCGCACGATTCGATCGCGAAGCCGAGCGCGGAGAGAAGGGCTTTGCCGCGCTTCGCGAGCGCCGCGCGCGCCTTGCGCGACGCGTCCTCCCAATCGGCGCGACGCCGCGCCCCGCGCCGGAGCTCATGCGTGGCGAGGAAGCCCTCGTTGCGGAGGCCGGCGAGGTCGGCTTCGAGCGAGGGGAGCGCATCGCGGAGAGCCCTGAGAGCGGCGTGCCGATCGGGCTGCTCGAGCGCCTCGCGGCAGATCCGCTCGACCTGGCCACGGTCGAGGTCGAGGTAGGCCGGGGGGTCGCCGCCCGCGGGACCGCAGAGGGAGGCGCGCGCGCCGTGTAGAACGACGAAGAGGAGGGGCGCTGCGCGACCCGCGTTTCTCGCCTTCCATGCGGAACGGAGAGCCGCGGCGTTCGGAGACTCCGCGCTCGTCGCGACGAGCACCTCGATTTGCGGAGCGGAGCCGCTTCCGAGCGCAAGGCCGACCGCGTGGAAGGGGGCGCCCGAGGGGAGCGCCACCCGGCGAAGCTCGAGAGGAGAAAGAAAACCGAGCGCAGAACTCCCGCTCTTACTCCGGCTCTCTTCGATCGTCATCGTCTCACCCCATCTTCTCGGGCTCTCACTCCGGCGGTTTCTTCCGCGGGCGTCCCCTTCCCCTCTTTCCCGCTACGGCGACCGCCGGCGAGATCCGATGCTTCATACAGAAATAAAACGAAAGCAGCTTCTCCAAGAACTCGTCGGCGCGACCGGAGCGATCGTTGTGCGCGATCGTCTCCTTCCCGATCATGAGAGTTGCGTACGCGAGCTTCGCCTCGTCCGAGCCGGCCATCTCGCGCGCGTAGTCCGGGTTCGTATCGTTCACCTGGATTCGGCCCCCGGCGAACCGGCTGTGGAGCGAAGGCCCGGACTCGAAGGGGACCTCCTCGTAGTTTACGCGGAAGCCGGTCGGACTCTTCCGGTCGCCCGGTTCACGAGAGCGCTCTCCGGTCGGCTCTCGGGGGAGCCCTTCGCCGCTCGGCCCCGCGGCGGGAAGCTCAGCCGGAGCGTTGTCCTTCTCCGCCGGGGCCTTCCGCTCCCGAGCGAGACCGCGGAGCAGCTCCAAGTCGCGAAAGTCCTCCGCGTCGAGGATCTCGCGCGCGAGCCGAAGCGCCTCTCTCTGGATTTCCGAGATCTCCCGCTCCCTCGCCTCCTCCCTCAGCCGACCGACCTCCGCCTCGATCTGCGGAATCTGCTTATCGAGAAACGCGAGAAAGGTGATCCAGTCCGCGCCCTCCTCAAAGCCGGTCCGCGCCGGGAGCGGTTCCAAGAAGTCGGCTTCGATGGTTCCGCCGACATATCCACTCGCGAGCACGCTCTCCTCGAGCCCGTACGCCTCGAGCCGCTTGATGTCCTCGACGACCTCGACCCCCGCGTGACGAATCCCGACGACGCCCTTCCCCGATGGATCGAAGTGAAGCCGGAGACGGACTTCTTTGGCGGGATCCCACGGGATCCGCGAGACGGCGAGATTCTCCGCCAAGCGCGGGAGATCGATTCTCGGCGGCTCGGCGTTCGCGACTCGATCGCCGCATTTCACTTCGACGGCCAACGTTCCGTTTCGGAGGAAGCCATCGAACTTCTCGCCGATCAGCTTCGCGAGCTTGTCGACGCTGAGGGGGCCGCGCGAGCGTGTCGGATCGAGCTTGAGCTCCGAGATCACGATGCGAATCCCGGGATTCTCGAGAGACTCTCTCTTCGGAGCCGAGTCGAACTTCGCGTCGTCCCCGCCTTCCGAAAGAATCACGCGAACCGTGTCTTCGACGCTCGTCTTCTTGGAATAGAACGTGCACTTTCGCCCGATTTGTTGAAAGCTAAACATCCCGATGCCGAGCCGGCCGATCTGAGCGACGTCGCTCTGTTTCTTGGCGGAATCGGCCACTCGTTGGAGGGCCGCTTCGAACTCCCGCCGATCCATCCCGTACGGATACTCGATGACGACCTGGCGTTTCTCAAGAACGATTCGCACGCGGCACGGCTCGGTCGCACTCCCGGCCAGCCGGGCCTTTGCGTGTTCGTCCACCGCGTTGCTGACATGCTCCTTCAGGGCATCGGCGGGGTTGCGGTAGAGAGTCCCAAGCCACCGAAGGGCGTTCCCCACGTCGATTTGGATCGGGACCCGTCTTGTCATCCCCACGACCTCGCTTCACGGACGGTTGGGCGGGCTTCCAGAGGATTCTAGCCTCGCTCGACCCAGAGGGCAATGCGCAAGGCATGACGCGTGATTCTTTCATCCGCAGACGACCGGGTCGCCTGGTACGGCGGCTTGGTCTATCATGGGGAGGTGAGGATTCGGATACGGGGGGACCGCATGCGCGTCGCGATCACCGGATCGACCGGACTCATCGGAGCGGCGCTCATCCGCGCGCTGACGGCGGATGGACACGCGGTCCTCCGGCTCGTCCGGCGCGCGCCGCGCGCCGGGGAAGCGGAGGCCGCGTGGAACCCTTCCGCGGGAACGATCGACCGCGCGGCGATCGAGGGGACGGACGCCGTCGTTCACCTCGCCGGCGAGAACATCGCCTCGGGCAGGTGGACTCCGAAAAGGAAGCGCGCGATCCTCGAGAGCCGAACGGTCGGAACGCGACTCCTCGCGGAGTTGCTCGCCTCCCTCGATCGAAAGCCGCGGGTCCTCGTCTCCGTTTCAGGTATCAATTATTATGGGGACCGCGGGAACGAGATCCTCACGGAGGAGAGCGCCGCCGGGACCGGGTTCCTCGCCCGCGTATGCATCGAGTGGGAACGCGCGGCCGATCCGGCGCGCGAGGCGGGAATCCGCGTCGTCCACCCGCGCCTCGGGCTCGTTCTCTCCTCCGAGGGGGGCGCGCTCCCAAAGATGCTTCCGATCTTTCGCCTCGGTCTCGGCGGGCGGATCGGCAACGGCCGCCAGTACATGAGCGCGATCTCGATCGAGGATCTCGTCCGCGCGATCGCGCATCTGATCGACGACGACCGTCTCGCCGGCCCGGTCAACCTCGTGATGCCGTCCCCCCTCACGAACGCCGACTTCGCCGCGATGCTCGGGAGAGTTCTCCGGAGACCGGCGGTCCTTCCCGTTCCCTCCGTGGTCGTCTCGATCCTCTTCGGGGAGATGGGCCGCGAAACGCTCCTCGGAAGCCTTCGGGTCGTGCCCGCGAAGCTCGAGCGGGCGGGCTTCCGGTTCCTGCACGCGGGCCTCGAATCGGCGCTCCGAGCGGCATGCCGGCGATAGTTCCCTCTCCCGTTCCCCGTCCTCTTGCCCCTGCACGCTCTCCCGCTCACCATCGGTGGGATCGAGCGACCCTTACCGGCCGGCCCTTGACAGTTTCCCGTTGCCGTCCTATGTTGTGAGTAAACGCTCACTCGACTTCCGCCAGTTGGAAAAGCCTCTTATAAAACAAGGAGTTGCCGCCATGAGCGAGCTGATCAACAACCGAGAGAAGCGAATCGAGACCCTCAAGGAGATCATTCGAAGCCTCCACGAGGGAGCCGACCCGGAGAGCGTCAAGGGGCGCCTCAAGAATATCGTCCGGCAGACGACCGGATCGGAAATCGTGGAGATGGAGAGCCGGCTGATCGCGGACGGCATGAGCCCCGACGAGGTGAAGGGGATGTGCGACCTTCACTCGGCCGTGCTCCGCGAGCTCATGGGGGAGCAGGCGGCGCCGTCCACTCCTCCGGGGCATCCGATCGACACGTTCGTCCGGGAGAACCAAGCAATCCGCAAGGCGACCGGACGGCTTCGCGAGATGCTCCGCGAGGCGGAAGATCCTTCGCCCCTCAAGGGAGCCGGTCCGTCGATCGCGGATTGGCGGCTCGCCGCTCGCGATCTCTTCGACATCGTGAAGCACTACGACCGGAAGGAGAACCTCCTCTTCTCGCATCTCGAGAAGCACGGCATCACGGGTCCCTCCAAGGTGATGTGGGCGAAGGACGACGATGTCCGCAAGATGATCCGCGCGCTGAACGACGCGCTCGCCGAGGAAGGGCTTACCCCCGACGAGTGGAGGAAGAGCGCGCGCGATTTCGTCCTGCCGACCGCCGCAGCGATCGAGGAGATGATCTTCAAGGAGGAGAACATCCTCTTTCCGACGAGCCTCGAGGCGCTCACCGCGGAAGAGTGGGGCGAGATCTATCGCGACACGCCCCGCTACGGTTACTGCCTGATCGAGCCGGGGACGGAGTACCGCCCGCCGCGAGCGGAACTCGCCGCGTACGCGGGCACGCTTCCTCCGGGCGGCGCGGTCGTCTTTCCGAGCGGAGCGCTCACCGAGGAACAGATGCTCGCGCTCTTCACCGTCTTCCCGGTGGATGTCACCTTCGTCGACGCGGAGGATCGCGTCGCCTTCTTCTCCGAGGGTCCCGATCGCGTCTTCGCCCGTACGCGCTCCATCATCGGCCGCAAGGTCCAGAACTGCCATCCGCCCTCGAGCGTGCACATCGTGGAGAGGATCCTCTCCGATTTTCGCTCCGGCGCAGAGAGCCTCGCGGAGTTCTGGATTCAGCTTCACGGGAAGTTCGTTCACATTCGATATTTCGCCGTGCGCGACCCGGAGGGGAAGTACCTTGGAACGCTCGAGGTCACGCAGGACGCGACCCGCATTCGCTCGCTCGAAGGGGAGCGTCGCCTTCTCGAGTACGAGAACGCATGAGCCACTCGTAGGACGATATGAGTGCGATCGAAAAGAGGAGGCGGTGCGGGCCGACGCATCCAAGGGAGAGCTCGAGGCGCTCGCTCGGGAGCTTGTTCGGACCTATCCGCCGCTCGGATGACGGGCGCGTTTCCCTCGAAACCCACCGGCTCCAGCGGATCGGGACGCGAGGCCCATTAACGGAATCCGCCCGCGGCCGCAGCATGAGAGCGGTCGCTCACACCCGCTCGAAGAAGGGACGGAAGGCGTTGGCGACAAAGAAGGAAGCGATCCTCGACGCGGCGCTCGATCTCTTCGTGGTGAGGGGGATCTCCGCGGCCACCACTCGCGAGATCGCGAAGCAGGCCGGAACCGCCGAGGGGAATCTCTACCGCCACTTCGAGAGCAAGGACGCGCTCGCGCGCCACCTTTTCGGAGAGTGCGCGGGGCGCTTTCGGAAACTGCTGATCGAAGCCGCCTCGTCCGCCGAGGATCCGGTGGGGAAGATTCGCGCCCTCGTCCGCGCGATATTCGCTTTCGCCGTCAAGGACCCGCGGGCGTTCGCGTTCATCGTTCTCACTCATCACACGGAGTTCGCCACCGGACCGATCCGGAACCCCCAGCCGCTTCCCAAGGATGTCTTCTGCGAGGCAATCCGTTCGGGGATCGAGTCGAAAGCGTTTCGCCCGATCGATCCAAACCTCGCCACGTCTTGGATCGTCGGGATGACGCAGCGCGCGATCGCGTTCGCCGAGACCGGGAGAATCGCGCTTCCGTCCGAAGAGATCGTCCGCGAGACGACGGAAGCGGCTCTCAAGCTTCTCGCGTCCGAATAGCGCGCGAAACGGGAGAGGGCTTCGCCGCCCCCTCCCCCACCGCACGGCGCGTCGCTTCTCCTCGGAAGAGTCCTTACGTCGCTACCGCTTCTTCTTCGCCCCTTCGCCCGCCTTTCTTGCGTCGGACGCCTTCCCCTTCCTTTCCGATTCGCTCTTCGCGCGGCTCTTCGTGTACTTGTCTTCTCGGTCGACGGAGCGCGCCTTCTCTTCGACCCGTTTCTTCGTCTCACGGATCGTCGAGGACTCGGAGCGCGGTCTCTCGCGGGGTTCTTTCTTCTTCGAGATCTCGCTCGACTTCGGCGCGCGCGATTCGGAGCGCTCGGCGCGCGCACGCCTCTCGACCATGAATCGCGTTTCCCCTTCCAGCCTTTCACTCGATGCTTTTCGCGCGTCGACCCGCTCGTAGCTCTCCCGCGCCTTTCGGATTCGCTCCGCCTGCCCGACCGGCTCGTAGTCGATCGCGCGGCGATCTCCCGACCGGTAAGTCCTCGCCTCGACACGGACCGGCGCGACGCGCGTCCGCGTGATCGCGCGCACTTCATCGATCTCGAGCGATCGGCCGATCGGAACAACCTCCTTTCTGCGGAAGAACTCGGCCGAGCGCCTCGCGGGAAGAGCGTGCGTCCGGATGTCGCAGTCGTGGAAGTGCCGGTTGGACACAAACACGAAGAGGTTGATGTCGATGTCGACGATCGACTGTCGCACCGGGCGTCCGAAGACGGTACCAGGTCCGGTGTAGTGATAAGTGGTGCGCCGCGGGTAGAAGAAGCCGTCCGGGGGAAGGGGCGCCCAGCCGACGTACCCGTCGACGACGACCCACGACACCCATGCGGGGCCGTACTCGCCGCCCGGCACCCAACCCCATCCGTAGCCGTCGAGCCAGACCCAGCGCCCGTAGTGATGCGTCAACCATCCCCACGGCTCGTACGCGACCCACATCATCCCGACCGTCGCGAGGACCCAATGGCCGTGAAGGTACGGACGCCATTCCACCTCGACGTACGGAAACCAAACCGGACCGCCGACGCTCCGAACGTGCACCCACTCGCCCCGCCCGTCGAGCGGATCGACGAACCACGGGTCGAAAGGTTCGTCGTAACGATACGAGACCCTCTCGATCGTGAGAGGAACGCCCGCGCCGACCCCCCACGAGGCCGCGATCCCGAACCCGGCGAGAGCCGGAGCTGTCCCGGTGAGGATCGCGACGAACACCCAAAGACCGCCGCGAAGGTTCATTCGTTGATGTTTCATCCTTCGTCCCCCCTCTCTCTCGGGGCTTTCCGCCCCACCCGTTTCCCCGCGCAAGGAACGTGCCGAAGACGCCGCGAGGAGCGTGTCCCTATCCCGCGCCCGGACAACGCGTTTCGGGCGCGCCCCACGGGGTCGGTCCGCGAGGCGCCCTTCAAGGAGACGAAAGGACACGACGCGCGCGTCCGGCGGACACGCGCCGCGCGCGTTGTGCGGCCCTCCCGTTTCGGATAGACTGGAGCGTCCACGCGCGAGGAAAGGAGAACCGGCTCTCGATGAGCGGCCGCGCCCACGCGTTCGTCCTCTACGGGATCCTGATCGGGGTCGTGCTCGGCGGGATCACCGGCTGGGTATTCGGCGAGCGAATGACCGCCGTCGCGTGGATCGGCGCCTTCTTTCTCGACGCGCTTCGAATGATCGTCGTTCCGCTCGTCGTCTCGTCGATGATCGTCGGCATCACCGGTCTCGGCGATGTTCGTCGCCTCGGTCGCACCGGAACGATCACCCTTCTCTACTACCTCGCGACGACCGGGCTGGCCGTTCTTCTCGGCATCCTCCTCGTGAGCTCGATCCGCCCCGGCGCCGGTTTCGAGTGGCTGGGAGCGGAGATCCCCGACGTCGTCAAGGGGAAGGAGACGACCGGCTTCGCCGATATCTTCCGCAGTCTCGTCACACCGAACCTCGTCGAGGCGGCCGCGAAGACCGAAATCCTCCCTCTCATCGTCTTCTCGCTTCTCTTCGGCGGCGTCCTCACGACGCTCGGCGAGAAAGGCCGCTTCGTGATCCGCCTATTCGACGGCGTGAACGAAGCGATCCTCAAGATCGTCTTTCTCATTCTCCTCATCGCGCCGATCGGGGTCTTCGCGCTCGTCGCCTCGCGCCTCGGACAGGCGGGCGGCGGGCCGGCGTTCTTCGAGGAGATCCGCCGGATCGGTCTCTACACGGCCACTGTGCTCATCGGGCTTGTGCTCCACGGCTGCGTCGTCCTTCCGCTTATTCTCTTCGCGGTCGCGAGGCGGAATCCGTGGGAGCACCTCGTCCACTTCACACCCGCGCTCTCGACCGCCTTCTCGACCGCGTCGAGCAGCGCCACGCTCCCCGTCACCATCGAGTGCGCCGAGGAGCGCGCGCGGATCTCGCGGCGTTCCTCGCTCTTCGTCCTGCCCCTCGGCGCGACGATCAACATGGACGGCACCGCGCTTTACGAATCGGTCGCCGCGATCTTCATCGCGCAGGCAATGGGGATCCCGCTCGGGCCTTTCGAGCTGGTCGTGATCTTCTTCACGGCCACCCTCGCATCCATCGGCGCGGCCGGCATTCCCGAGGCGGGGCTCGTCACGATGGTAATCGTGCTCCGCGCCGTCGGTCTCCCGCTCGAGGGGATCAGCATGATCCTCGCCATCGATTGGTTTCTCGATCGATGCCGAACGACGGTGAACGTGTGGGGGGACTCGGTGGGCGCGGCCGTCCTCGATCGCGTCGATCCAGTCCAAGGGAAGGCTTGATGCAGCCTCTCCCTTTTCGCGAGATCTTTCGATTCTATCTTCCGCTCGTCCTCACATCTCAGATGATGACGCTCTCCGGTCCGGTCATCAACATCGCGGTCGGGCGCTCGGCCGATCCGAAGCTCGAGTTCGCCGCGTACTGGCTCGGGTTCGCCGTCCATCTCTTCGTCGAGGCGCCCTGTCTCATCATCCAGCAAGCGGCGGCGACGCTTCTTTCGGGACACCGCTCGATGCGACGGCTCTTCTTCGGCGCGCTTCTCTTCGGGCTTCTCGGGTCCGCGCTTTCCTTGGCGCTCGCGACGACGCCGCTCGGCGATTGGTTCTTCCGGAACGTCGTGCCGACGACCCCTCGCGCCGCCGAGCTCGCCCGCAAGGTCCTTCTCGTGATGTCGCCGATCCCGATTCTCGTCTCGATGCGCGGGATGGGGAACGCGCTCGCGCTCGTCGCGAGGGAGACCCCGCTCATCGCGCGCGCGACGGTGAGCCGCATGGTCGTGATCGCGTGTCTCGTCGGGATCGCGGTCGCCGTCGGAACCTCGTCCGGTGCGATCGCCGGCGCGGCGTCTCTTGCAACCGGACTTCTCGTCGAGACATTGCTCGTCCTCCACGGGACGCGGAAGATCCGCCGAGGCCTTCGCGAGCGAAGAGGAGGTCCCGATGATGTTCCCCTTCATTACCGAGAGATCCTCCGCGTCGCGGGGCCGCTCATCGTCTCTTCGTACGCGTGGACCTCGGTGCGGCCCCTCATCAACTCGATCTTGGGAAGGCTTCCCGATCCCGAACTCGCGCAGGGAGGATTCGGCGTGGTGATCCCGCTTCTTCTCGTCACGTGCTCGCCGCTTTGGGCGCTCCAGAACGTGACGCTTATCCTCCCCGGAAGCCGCGCGGACCTCCGGCGCGTGGTGCGCTTCAGCGCGTGGGTGACGGTCTTCTTCGCCGGGCTGATCGCGATGATCGTCTGGACGCCGCTCCGCGGCGCACTTCTGCGAGGAGCCTTCTCCCTCTCGCCCGAAATGGAAGAGGTCGTCGCGCCCGCGATGCTCCTCATCGTGCTTGAGCCGATCTTCCTCGCGACGCGGTCCGCCTCGCAGGGGCTTCTCATCAAGGCGAGACGGACTGGAATCTTCGCGGCGGTCTCCCTCGCCAAGATCGCGCTCATGGCCGCGGTCGGTCTTGCGCTCGTGGATCGTTTCCCGACGTTGAACGGCGCGATGCTCGGCATCGGTCTTTTCATCAGCGGCGAGCTTTTCGACGGCCTGTTCTACTCCCTGCGGGCCCGCTCGCTCCTTCTCGGCGGCGTGCTCTTCCCGAAGATGGCGGCGGGGGAGGGGGAGACGAGGCAAGGGTGAGCGCGCGCAGGCCGTCCGCCTCGCCGCGTGCCCCGTACGCGCCGCGAGTGTATACTTACCACGACAGGAAAACCGACGCGTGGGCGATCCTATCGGTCACGGTCGAAGGGTACAAACCGGTTTCTTGACCCGAGAGCGGTTTCGGCCGGAGACATTGATGTCCTTGACTCCTGAATCGTTTGGGCGCGCTGGGGGCGAGCATCTTGCCCGCCTCGCCGTCGACTTCCTGCACCGCACGGTCATGCACCACGCGATGTGGTACGCCGAGGTCGAGCGACGCCTCGGGAGAGAACGGGCGGAAGAGGTTCTGCGGGACGCGTACGCGAAGGCGCTCGATATCCACTTCTCGCGGCTCGCGAAGACGATCGGTTTCGAGATGAAGAAGGGACTCCCCGCGCCGCTTCTCGATCTTCCCGAGGCGACGCTCCGCGCGCTCGCAGAGGCGATCGCCGTGAACTGGCTCGCTACCGACGGCGTCTGGTTCCAAGCGGTCGAGTCTTCGTCCGGAATGGACGACGCGCGGGCGTGCAACGACGCCTGTTGGGCGCGCTTCTCCCCCTTCGAGGCGCTTTCGATCCGCCGCATGCTCGACCTCCCCGAGAAACCCGGTCTCGACGGGCTCGAACGAGCGCTCGCCTTCCGGCTGTACGCCGCCGTGAACAAGCAATCGATCGACGAACGGACGCCGTCCGGCTTCGTCTTCCGAATGAACGAGTGCCGCGTGCAGAGCGCGCGGAAGCGGAAAGGTCTTCCCGATTACCCGTGCAAGTCGGCCGGCATCGTGGAGTACTCGACCTTCGCGCGGGCGATCGATCCCCGGATCCGAACCGAGTGCGTGGCGTGCCCTCCCGATCCGCATCCGGACGAGTGGTTCTGCGCGTGGCGCTTTACACTGGAAGAGAAATGAAGGCCCCGCCGTCTCTTCGCGCGCGCGTTCGAAGGCTCGAAGAGATTCGCAATCACTTCTCGCCCGAAGAGCGCGAGGAGAAGCGAAAGATCCTCGCGTCCCTCCGCGGCGAGGAGATCCTCGACCCGCGGCTTCTCGCCCGCTATCACGAGGCGCTCCTCTTCATCCGTTCGTACCCGGACGACGAGAAGATCGCCGCGCTCGCGAGAGGCGAGTGCGCGCGCTTCGGGGCGCGGGTTGAGAGACTCCGCCGGCGCGCGCGCACGCGCGACGCGCTCGACGACACCGGAATCGCCGGCACGACGATGCGCTACGCCTACGATTTCGCCACCGCCCGGATGCTCGCCAGGTGGTTCCCCGGCGCGCTCGACGTCGATTGGAACGATTTCGACAAGACCGAAGGCCTCGACCTCCTCCTCCCCCTCGTCGCCGAGTGGATGGAGAACGACGGGCTCGATTACGCGGAGGTTTCGACTCGCGAGTGGATCGAACAAGCCAAGGGACGGGCGCCCAAGCCCTCGATCGAGTGGGTTCTCGCTTCCATCGACGCGATCGCCGCGCCCCATCCGGTCAAACGCCTCCTGTTCGACTCGGTTGAGATCCCGATCGTTTGGCGCATGGACGATTCATCCGCGTCCCGCACGCGGGCCAGCCTCCCCTCGGCTCCGGTCTTCTTCCACGACGGACCGCTCGTCCGGAAGATCGAGGATTTCTGGAAGGAGATCGCCCGACCGATGCCGTCTCTCACAACCGCCCCTCGGAGGGATGCGCTCCGCATGATCCGTCTCGCCGTCTCGTCCCTCGCGGTCCGGCATCGCTCGCTCTATCCGATCGAGTACCCGAATCCGGACGATGTCCTCGTCGCCGAGCCCGGCCGCGGGTATCGCTTTTTGCTCTACGGAATGCAACCCGCGTATCGCCTCCCCTTCGAGAGCGACTACGGGGCGCTTCTTCTCAAGAACGGCCATCCGATCGGCTACGGGGTCGGCGCGATGCTTTTCGATCGGGCGGAGATCGCGGTGAACATCTTCGACACCTGGCGCGGCGGAGAGGCGGGCTTCATCTTCGCGCAGTTCCTTCGGACGTTTCGTTCGCACTTCGGTTGTACGCACTTCAAGATCGACCGCTATCAGGTTGGCCACGAGAACGACGAGGGGCTGAAGTCCGGCTCCTTCTGGTTCTACTACAAGCTCGGCTTCCGGCCGAAGGACCCGGGGATCCTCCGTCTTGCCGAGAAGGAGCGCGCGAGGATCGCGAGAGACCCGCGCCATCGGACGGACATCCCAACCCTAAAGCGGCTCGCGTCGGACGACCTTTACGGTCCGATCGGGAGAGCCCTCCCCGGGGCCGGCGAGTTTCCTCTCGGCGATCTCGGGATGCGGACGACCCGCTTCATCGCGGAGCGTTTCGACGGCGACCGGCGGCGCGCGGCGCGCGCATGCGCCGACCGGATGGCGGCGGTGCTCGACGCTCGGGACCGGAAGGAGTGGCCGCGCGCCGAGCGCCTCTGGTTCGAGCGGCTCTCGGTCACGATGGCGCAAATCCCGCGGCTCGAGTCGTGGCCGATCGAGGAGCGGCGCGACCTGGCCGCCCTCATGCGCGCGAAAGGAAAGCCGAGCGAAGTCGAGTTCGCCCGGGGGATGGCGAAGCAGAAGAAGCTCCGCGCGGCGCTCGCAAGGCTCGCGCGAAGCCGCGTTTCGCGAACCTAGCCTGGACGATGCACGCGTTTTCGTCGCGAGGCCGCGGAGCGCGTGCCGAGAGGCCGACCTGGACGAGCCGCTCCCGGAATCGTAGTCTCGGCCCCCCCGGCGCGCTAGGACTTGTCGCTCGTAACCGTCGCGACAAGGTCCAAGCGCGCCACGGGTCCCTGATGAGGAAGCGGCGACGGAAGGGAGGCTTCGTAGGCATCTTCTCGCGCGACCGAGGCGGGCACCCGTCCCGGGGGGACGGGTCGCCGAGGAAGCTCCCGGAGCGCGGAAGCGCGAAGGGAGATCCGCGGCCGCAGTAGGAAACGTGTGCATAGTCCAGGCTAAAACATCGCGACACAAACGAGCACGAGCAGACCGAGGAAGATGTTCGTCGCGGACAGAATCTCGACCCCCTTCTGCGCCTCTCACTTCCCTCGCGCCGCGCGCATCTCCCCGGCCTTCTCGCGGATCTCCTCCAGATCGCGGACCATCTCGCTCCATCCGTACCAGAAGGCATAGTCCGGGTTCGAATGGAAGGTTCCCTGGAACGCGCGCATGCGATGCGAGAGGTGCATCTCGAAGAGCTTCCGCTCGATTCCGGTCGGCGCGTCTTGGAACGTGAGGAGGTCGGGGAACGCATGGGCGTACGCGGCCGGCTTCTCCAGAATTCCGTCGGCGTAGAGTCCGGCGACGACGCGGATCGCCTCGGCGAGAAGGTGGTCGGCGTCGCGGATCATCTCGTCCCCCTTGGCGATCTCGGCGCGCGCGAAGTTCTCCGAGTGGCAGCCGGAGCACGTCTCGATCAGCTTCGCGCGCTCGCGGTCGAATGATTCCTGATCGAGCCGCGCGACATCCGCCGCCTTCACGACATCGAGCCGCGACGTCGGGTTCCCTTCGGGGTCGAGAACGCCGAGCGCTTGCAGGATCGTCACCTGGTCGGCTTTCCACTGCGGATCCTCGGGGAGAGGAAGCCGCACGGCAAGGAACCCCCACGGGGTCCTCACTTCGTGATTCCCTTCCTGCATGTGACAAGTTTGGCAGGTCGGGGCGGCGGCCGACTCGGGAAGGATTCCGTTCTGCTTCAAGAGATGGCGCACGCCGTGTTTCGACGAGGAATACATCTCCCACTGCGGATGGTCGAACCCCATGTGGCAGGTCTGGCACGCCTGCGGTTCCCTCGCCTCTTTCGTCGAGAAGAGGTGCCGCGTGTGGCACGCGTCGCACGATGCGAGCCCGAAGCCCGGCCCGGTTTCCTTGAGCTCTCGAATATCTTCCTCGCTCTTGAGGCCGATCTTGTGGCAACCGCCGCATCCCTTCATCCCCTCGCGAAGCGCGTGCGGGAGAGCATGCGTAGTCGGCATCGCCTTCATCGCCGCCCAAGCGGCCGCGTGCTTTCCGCGCGAGAACTGCTCGACCTGGTCCGCGTGGCAAGCGGCGCAGGTCTCGGGGGTCGGGATGCGCACCTTGGCGACATCGGCCGCGGACGTGTGGGCGTCCCCGTGACAGACATCGCAGGAGACGTCGTTCGCGCTGTGCTTGCTGAGCTGCCAGTCGGTCACGATGGAAGGCGTCGTCTGCTTGTGGCAAGCCACGCAATCCAAACCGGCTGCGGAAGAAACGCTGGAGAGGAACAGAGAGAGCAAGATCACCCATCGCATCGATCGATCCTCCACGGCTGGAAGCCGCTCGCGGTGTCGGGGGGTCCCCGCATCTGGCCGACCCGGGGTCACTCGCGCCGCCCCATGAGTGTGCGCGTTCGTTCATATTCTCCAAATCGTTTGCCCGCGTCAACAGCTTTGTGTGGGGCAGGGGATGCGTGAAGAAGAGCCGAAGACCGGCGATGGGTTGCCGTCTGAGGTTGAGCCTTGCCAGCGCTTCGGGTCTCGAGTTGTTGGACCGGTCCAATTGGATAGCATTGGCCGTTGCATAGCGTGAGAGATCGGATAAAATCACGATTGGATCCATCCAATGGAGGCATCGTGAAGATCTCGATCGAGCGCGACGGACCGACCCCCCTTCACCTGCAGATCGCGCACGCGATCCGCGAGCAGATTCTCGCGGGCGCGCTCCAGGGAGACGGCCGACTTCCGCCGTCGCGCAAGCTGGCGAAGGCCCTCGGCGTCAACCGGGGAACCGTCACGCAGGCGTACCAGATCCTCTGGTCCCAGGGGCTGATCGAGGGGCGCGTCGGCCGGGGGACATCGATTCTCCCCGCCGCCGCGGGTTCGGAGACCGGCTACGCCCCCCTTCCCTGGGAGATGCTCATCGCGGGCGGCTCAGAGCAGGAGGATCACGAGGTTCGGGATTTCGTCCGGCTCATCGATCGGGACGATCTCATCTCGCTCGCCGCCGGTCTCCCGGCCCCCGACCTCTACCCGATGGAGGCGCTCCGCTCGATCACGGACGACGTGCTCGCGCGCGAGGGGCGAACGCTCCTCCACTGGTGCCCGGTCGAAGGTCACGCGCCCCTCCGGCGCCTGCTCGCCGAGCGGTTCGCGGAAGTTCATCCGAACGAAATCCTGATCCTCTCCGGATCGACGCAGGGGATCTTTCTCCTGGCGCGGGCGTTGATCGCACCGGGAGATCTCGTCGCGGTCCAATCCCCGACCTACATCGGGGCGCTCCAGGTCTTCCGCGCGGCGGGGGCGCGCATCGTCGGGATCCCGTCCGGAGCCGAAGGGATCGATCCGGCCGCGATCGAAAACGTGTTTGCGCGCGCCCGGCCGAAGCTCTTCTACGCGGTCCCGACTTTTCATAATCCCACGGGCGAGACGATGAGCCTCGATACGAGGACGCGGCTCCTTCGGTCCGCCGCTCGCCACGGCGTTCCGATCCTCGAGGACGATCCGTACGCGATGCTCCGCTACGACGGCGAGGAGATCCCTTCCCTCAAGGAGCTCGACGCGCACGGGCATGTTCTTTATGTCTCTACCTTCTCGAAGGTTCTCTTCCCGGGCCTTCGCATCGGGTACCTTGCCGCCCCGCAGCCGGTCGTGGAGAAGTTGAAGAGCGGGAAGCATCTTCAGGATCTCTTCACGAACTCGCTCGGCCAGGCGGCGGTCTTCGAGTTCGCGCGCCGCGGCCTTCTCGACGAGCACGCCGCCCGCATGCGAGACGAGTACCGCGCGAGGCGCGACGCGATGACGGAGGCTCTCCGGCGCCGCGCGCCGAGCCTGGCGTTCTCGCCTCCCGAGGGCGGCTACTTCATCTGGGCAAAGCTTCCCGACGGAAGCGCCGCCCGCGAGCTTCTCCGCGAGGCGCTCCGAAAGAAGGTCTCGTTCGTTCCGGGCGATCTCTTCTCTCCCGACGGAAGAGAACGGGACCGGATTCGGATCAACTTCGCGTCCCACGCCCCAGAGACGATCGAAGAGGGGGTGCGAAGGCTCGGATCCGCCCTTCGCGCCCTTCGCAGAGAAAGAAGAGCCGAGAGCCGCGAGGAGCCGGCGCGGCCGATCGTGTGAGCGGCGCGCCGTCTCCGACCGGGCGACCGATGGAAGCGACCCGGCGAGAAAGGATGACCCGATGACGACCAAGAACCGTTTCGCGCACTTCCGCGGAAAGATCGTGCCGATCGAGGATGCGCGCATTTCGATCATGACCTCAGGGTTCAACTACGGGACCGGCGTCTTCGAAGGGATTCGCGCGTACTGGTCCGGGGACGAGAAGCAGCTCTTCCTCTTTCGGCTGCGCGAGCACTACGAGCGTTTCTTGAGAAACACGCGCTTTCTCTTCATGGACCTCCCCTATTCAGCCGAGGATCTCTGCGAGGCGACGATCGCGCTCCTCAGAAAGGAGGAGTTCCGGACCGACGTCTACGTGCGGCCGCTCGCGTACAAGTCGAGCGAGGCGATCGGCGTTCGGCTCCACGATCTCGCGTGCGAGTTCGCGCTCTTCGCTGTTCCCTTCGGCGCGTACATCGATAGACCCGATGGGGCGCGGCTCATGGTCTCCTCGTGGAGGCGTCTCTCGGACGAGGCGTTCCCCGCGCGCACGAAGATCACCGGCGCCTACGTGAACTCCGCGCTCGCCAAGACGGAGGCGTCGATGAACGGCTTCGACGACGCGCTCATGCTCTCCGCGAACGGACACGTTTCCGAGGCGAGCGCGGCGAACTTCTTCGTTGTTCGGAACGGAGTCCTCGTCACGCCTCCCGTGACGGAAGACATCCTCGAGGGGATCACGCGCGATACGTTCATGCGGATGGCGCGCGATCACGGCATTCCGGTCGTCGAGCGCGTTGTGGATCGATCGGAAGTGTACGGAGCCGAGGAGGCGTTCGTCTGCGGAACCGCGGTCGGGCTCGTTCCGGTCATCGAGATCGACCGGCGCCCGATCGGCGGCGGAAAGGCGGGCGCGGTCTCGACGAAGCTCCGCGATCTTTATCTCGAAACGGTCGTCGGGAAGAACGCGCGCTATCGGCATTGGTGCGCGCCGGTCTACTAGGCGAGCGGAGATTCGCGGATGCCTGCCGCGGTCACCCGCGCGTGGTGACGTCATCGGACGGCAGGTGCCACACGACCAGGGCTGTCTTGCACCGGAGACGGGGGTGAGCAATTCGGTACCTGATACCCCATTTCATAGGCCCGAAATAGGGTATCAGGTACCGAATTCAAGCGAGCCCCGCCCCCCGGCTCCGGAGCGTTCAGGGTGTCCGGCATTCGATTCGAGGAGGATTTCATGTCGCGTCTCTTCTGGTATCCGGGCCACGAGCTTCTCGTCGAGGACATTGTTCGCGCCGAGGACTGCTTCGTATGGGACGCGCGCGGGAACGAGTACGTCGACCTCGAGGGCGGCGTGTGGTGCGTCTCGATCGGCCACGGGAATCCGCGGATTCTCCGTGCGATCTCCGATCAGGCCGCCCGAATCGCCCACGCAGGCTTCAACTATTCCTGTGCGATCGTTGAGAAAGCCGCCCGCGAGGTCTTGTCGATCCTCGGCTTCAACGGGGGACGATGCGTGCTTCTCTGTTCCGGAAGCGAGGCGGTCGAGTTCGGTGTCCGCGTCGCCCGCATGTCGATCGACCGGCCGCTCTTCCTCACGATGGCCGACTCTTACTTCGGAGCGTACGGCTCCGCGAGCCGAAGGGACGAAAGCGAGTGGCTTCTCTTCGACTGGTTCCCATGCGCGGGGTGCGAGCGGCCCGGGACGTGCGACTCCTCCTGCGAGCGCTGGGCCGCGGTCCCTTGGGACCGGATCGGCGGCTTCCTCTTCGAGCCGGGAAGCTCCTCCGGGCTCGTCCGTTTCCCGCCGGAGAAGCTGATCCGGAGCATCACGCGGGCCGTCGAGAAGGGCGGCGGTCTCTTCCTCGTGAACGAGGTGACCACCGGGATCGGGCGGACCGGAAAATGGTTTGGCTTTCAACATTACGGCGTCCGCCCGGACATCGTCGCCGTCGGCAAGGGGATCGGAAACGGTTATCCGGTGAGCGCCGCCGCGTTCGCGGCCGGCGTGGAAGAGCGCCTTGCGGGACGCGAGGTGAAGTACGCCCAATCTCACCAGAACGATCCGCTCGGCGCGGCGGTTCTCGTCGAGGTCGTGCGCGTGATCCGCGAGGAAGGGCTGATCGAGCGCTCGATGGAGATCTCCGCCGAGCTCGCCGGCGGGCTCGACAAGATTCGGGAGCGGACCGGACGCGTTCGAGAGATCCGCGCCCGCGGGCTGATGATCGCGATCGAGATCGACGACGACCCCGATCGCTCCCTGACGATCCGAACACACCGAGAGCTCGTGCGCCGCGGATTTCTCGTCGGGAAGCGCCCGAACACGAACGTGCTCCGGCTCGATCCGCCCCTCACAATCGGTCGCGCCGAAATCGAAGCTTTCCTCGCGGCGTTCGAGGACGCCCTCAGGACTAACTAGCCTGTAACTAGGGACAGTCACCTATAAGACTGGTGTCCTTGTGAAACAGGTGACTAATAGGTGCCTGTCCCTGGTGTCTACCTGGTGTCTACGGCTCGGTGAACTTCGGCTCGGACGGCTCGACCACGTCGTAGTCCCGCTCCCAACCCTCGTGCTCGAGCGTCATCGACTCGACCGCGATCTGCGTGCTGTTCGCGTCGAGCTCGGTCACCGCGCTGTACTTCGACGGCCAGCACCGGTACACCTTCCACGCCATCGCGAGCTGGCCGGCTTCGTTGTACAGCTCGATGACGATGTCCTTGCGGAAGTCTTGTAGGGACGCCTCGGCCCCAAGCCCCGACCCGAAGTTCCACACCTTGTTCACCCACTTCTCAAACTCCTGATCGTGGGTGCGCCCCCTCTCGACGATGATCGGCTCGTAGATCGTCTGGCCCGGCGACCTCTGATCGACGCTCGGCGATCCGCCCTTCCTGCTCGAAACGACCTCGGTCGTCCGCGTGAGACCGCTCACGTACATCACGCCGGGGACGTACTTGCCGTCCCATTTGACGCGGAACTTGAACTGCTTGTACGGGTCGAACCGATGCGTGTTGACGCTGAACTCCGTCGCGAGCGCCTCCGAAAGAAACAGCCACGCGAACGCGGCAAGAAACAGCACCCCGAAAACGGCGGCTCTTCGCTTCATGACTTACCTCCCCCGCGGCTAGTGCGGCGCGGCGACCGTGTAGTCACGCTCCCATCCCTCATATTGAAGAACGAGAACCTCCATCGGCACATCCGACCCGTCCGTCCCCATCTCCCCGATGACGACATGATCCGACGGCCAACAGCGATAGACATTGAACGCCATCGCCATCTGGTCCGCTTCGTTGAACAGCTCGATGCGAATGTCCTTCCGGAAATCTTGAAGCGAGATCTCCGCCCCCAGCCCCGATCCAAAGTTCCACACCTTGTTCGCCCACCGCTCGAACTCGGCGTCGTTCGTGAGACGCCGTTCGAGAACGATCGGGTCGTACGTCGTGAGGCCCGGCGCCTTCCGCGCCATGTTCGGATCACCGCCCCCCCGCGGCGTCACCACCTCGGTGCGCCGGATGAGGCCGCTCACCCGCGTGATCCCGACTACATACTGTCCGTCCCACTTGACGCGGAGCGTGAACTGACCGGCCGGATGGGTGTCGAGGAAATCGTCGTTCGCCGGCGCCGGACCCGGGACGAACGCCGTCAAGAGCAAGAGAGTGGCGGTTCGAACAAGCGCTCGAACCGCGGGCGGGTTTCTGCTCATGCAAGCCTCCCTTTCTGCAGGGCGGCTTCCCGAAAGCGGGGCGCCTCTCTCCGACCGCGGAAGCCGCTCGTCCTGCCGTCGAGCCCCGAATACAATCGATCGACCACGGAATAGCAAGAAGTTTGACGAGCGCGCGACGCGCCCGATCAGCCGCGCCGCCGCACCACCAGCCAGAGGAAGAAGGGGCCGCCGAGAAGAGCGGTGACGATCCCGACCGGAAGCTCGCTCTCCGGGACAACGTTCCGCGCGATCGCGTCGCAGACAACGAGGAACGGTCCCCCGACGAGAACCGAGCCCATCACGAGAGGCCCGTGCGAAAGACCGAGAAGCATTCGGAGGATGTGCGGAACGACGAGCCCCACGAAACCGATCGGCCCGCACGCGGCGACCGACGTCGCCGTGAGAAAGGAGGCGGCGAGAAAGAGACGGACCCGCACCGCGTCGACGGGAACCCCGCGGCTTTGCGCGATCTCGTCTCCAGTCGCGAGAAGATCGAGCTCTCTTCTGTAGAAGAAGAGGACGATCGTCCCGACGACGAACGCCGGAAGGATCGTGAGCGAGCCGGCGTATCCGATCGATTCCAGCCTCCCCATCAGCCATCGGACGACCCGATAGGTCTCCGTGAAGTCCGCCTGGTACTGCATGAAGAGAAGAAGCGCCGAAAAGAAATACGAAACGGCGACCCCTGCGAGAAGGAGGTGAAGAGTCGACATCCCTCCGCCGCGCCGCGAAAGACCGTAGAGAAAGAAGACGACGAGAAGCGCCCCCGCGAGAGCGGCG
>VGIW01000051.1 GCA_016867715.1 Candidatus Eisenbacteria bacterium
ATCGGCCTGTTCCTCCTCACGACCTCCGACGCGTGGGCGTATGCCGACGGCCTGCCGGCGAAGGAAATGGAGCAGGATCTGGTGGATGGGGATCCGGACTTGCCCGCCGGATTTCACAGTGGGAATCCGAGCTCCGGGCAGGAGCCGGTCAGCACGTGTTCGTTGTGGGTGTTCTTAAAGGCAGCTTGGGAGATAGGGCGACTAGTCCCATGATGAGTTGCATGCATGAGTAGTACCTGGGACAAGATCGAATCGCTTAGTGCGAGACCGTTTGGCAGTCCGCCGGACTCGGATCAAGAGGTCGCGATTCGAAACGACATCCATGCTGCTCTGCGAACCTGTTCCGAGGAAACCAGCCAGAACCCATTTGACCGTAGGATCTTCGTCGCATGGTGTTACGGGAGAATCGGGGAATACGAAAGAGCTCTCTCCGGGCTGAAGGAATTGGATCTACGTTCTTGTGACCTAACCGACAAGCAGTTCTGGTCGGTTGCCTACCTGACGATTCTAGTTTTGAACCGACTGGGGCGCTACCGGGACGCACTTCCTCTGGAAGACATCTTGAGGCGTCGTGCTCATGGGTGCCTGAGCCGCGACGCACTCTATTCTCTCTTGTTCCTCGGGACTGCTTATCTGCGGCTGGCCGACAACCGCCGGGCGGAGGGGATCTACCGACAAGTCGCCGCATTGGCGGATTTCCTGGGTGAAAAAGACATACAGGGGCAAGCTCTCAACAGCCTGGCTATCGCTTATAAGAACGCCGGACAGATCTCGAGGGCGATTGAGAGCGTGGAAGAGGCAATCGTCATCGGCTTGGCCTCCGGCGCAGAGGAGCTATGCGAATGGTATCAGACAAGAGCCCTGCTCTCCTTCTGGAAAGGAGACTTCTTCGGTTCGTTAGTTGGATTGAAGGAGGCCTTGAAGACCGCCAAGAACCGCGGACGTGATCGGGCCATCGTCGCCTCGGAGCTCTCCCTCGGCCGTTCGTATCTTGCGATGGAGGAGTGCGGGAAGTCGCGGCGGCATTTGGAGAAGGGCCTGGAGATGGCTTTACAGCTCAAGTTTCCGCGGGAGGAGGCTCTTGCGTACGAGTTCATAGGGGACTTGGAGCGCGCGGAGGGAAGAGGGGAGAACGCCGGCGATTGGTATCGCAGGGGACTTGCGATCGGCCTTCGGATCGCGCCTCGCGGGGACGTGGTGTGCGAGATCGGGCGGCGCTTGGCGGACTGGCATGTGGAGCGCGGAGAGCTGGGCGACGCGCGGCAGGAGCTGGAGCGGGCGTTGGAGATCGCGGAGACGACGGGGGATCGGCGGGAGGAGGGGATTCTGCATCGGGTGCGTGCGAGGCTGTTGATGGCGAGCGGGGGACGCGCGCAGTCGGCGGAAGCGTCTTTGAAGAAGAGCATCGAGATCTTGGAGGAGGTCGGCGCGCGGTACGAGGTTGCGCTTTCGCAAGCGGCGCGGGGACGTCTTCGCGCGGAGGCTCCTCGGCGGACGCGGGAGGAGCGGAGGCGAGGTCTCGATGATTTCCAGGCGGCGGCGGGGACGCTCGGGGAGCTCGGGCTTACCAGCCGGCAGGGTCGTCTTCTCGTGGAGGCGGCGGGTTCGCTCTCCGGGACGCTGTCTCCCTACGAGGGGCTTCGTCTTCTTCGGGAGGCGGAGGAGGTTCTTCGCGGGCATCGCACGGAGGAGATGCAGGGGACGATCGCGCGTCTTCGGGGGATGTTCGAGGAGGAGACGGCGCGTCTCGCGATCGAGAAGGAGGGTCCGTTCCTTCTTGGCGAGGGGGACGCGCGTTCGTTCGGGCCGGCGGTGCGTTTGTTGGCGCGGCGTCTGGGAGCCAAGCGTGCGTTCTTGCATCTTCCGTTGGCACCGGAGGGGGCGCGGATCGTAGGGTGCGAGCCATTGGAGGCGGAGGCGGTTCTCGCGCGTCTTCGGTTTTCGGAGGATCGGAACCTGATCGTGTCGGCGGGGCATGTGTCAGGCGAGGAGAGCGGATCGTTCGGGCCGTTCCTGGCGCTTCGTTCAGGGGACGCGGAGCCGTCGGTGGTGTATCTCGAGCGACGGATCGGCGCGGAGCCGTTTCACGAGAAGCAGGCGGGGGAGTTCGCGGCATGCGCGGAGCGTCTTCTTCGGAAGATCCCCTGCGTGCGGAGCGCGTCCGACCGCGGGACGTTTCCGAAGATCATCGCCGGGAGCCGCGCGATGCAGGAGGTCGTGGATCGGATCGTCTCGGTGCGGAACTCGTCGGCGACGGTTCTCATCGAGGGGGAGACGGGGACGGGAAAGGGGCTTCTCGCGCGACTTCTTCATGAGTTAAGCGATCGCGCGCGCACGGGACGTTTCATTCACCTCCACTGCGCCGAGCTCCCCGAGACGCTCCTCGAGAGCGAGCTTTTCGGCCACGCGCGCGGATCGTTCACGGGAGCGGTGGGGGATCGGGAGGGGCTCTTCGAGGTGGCGCGGGGCGGGACGCTCTTCCTCGACGAGGTGGGAGACCTCTCGCCGGCGGTCCAGATCCGTCTGCTTCGGGTGATCGAGGAGGGACGGATGAAGCGGGTGGGGGAAGCGATCGACCGGGCGATCGACGTGCGGGTGGTGGCGGCGACGCACCGGAAGCTCGAGCGGGAGATCGCGCGCGGGCGTTTTCGGAGCGACCTCTTCTATCGGTTGCATGTGATCCGGGTGACGGTTCCCCCTCTACGGGACCGGGCGGGGGACATCCCGCTTCTCGCGAACTACTTTCTCGCCCGGTTCGCGCGGGAGGAAGGGAAGGAGGTCGCGGGGATCGATGCGGGGGCGCTGCGTCTTCTCGCGCGCTATGCGTGGCCGGGAAACGTGCGCGAGCTTCAGAACGAGATCCGCCGCGTGGTCGCGTTCCTTCCGGCGTGCGAGCCGATCCGGGAGAGCGATCTCTCGCCCGGCATCGCCTCCGGGACATCCCCGAAGCGGATCGCGCCGGATCTCCCTCTCGCGGCGGAGATCGCCGATTTCGAGGAGTACCGGATCCGCGAGGCGGTCGCCGAAGCCGAGGGGAACACGCGCGCCGCCGCCCGCCTCCTCGGCATCTCGCCCCAGCTTCTTCGCTACAAGATCAAGCGCTACGGAATCGATTGGGGGATGTAGTTCCGTTCGTTCCGGATTCCGTTCGGAACGGAACGTACGGCACTGCATCCCCGAGGTTCCGAGATGCGCGCGTTGCCAACGCGCCCTCACGGCATTATCCTCGTAAGCTCGGTTCGAAAACCCTTTCCGCGAAACGAGGATTCCCCTCATGGCGAACAACGAGCGGAGAACGACTCCCGAAGAAGTCGAGCTGCGGTGGTTTCGGAAGCACTACCGAGGGGACATGGTCCAGCTCACGCGGCGGGCGGTCCTCATGGGCGCCTGTCTCGGCGCCGTTCTCTCCTTGACGAACATCTACATCGGGCTGAAGACCGGATGGGGCTTCGGCGTCGCGATCACCGCCTGCGTCCTCTCGTTCGCCATTTGGAAGACTCTCCGGAAGATCGGCCTCGCGAAGACGGACATGACGGTGCTCGAGAACAACGCGATGCAATCGACCGCCTCCGCGGCCGGCTACTCGACCGGCGGAACTCTCGTCTCGGCGATCTCCGCCTATCTTCTCGTGACCGGCCATCATCTTCCTTACGGTCTTCTCACCGCCTGGATCTTCTTCCTCGCGGTTCTCGGCGTGACCCTCGCGATTCCGATGAAGCGACAGATGATCAACGTCGAGCGGCTTCGATTCCCGTCGGGGATCGCGGCGGCGATGACGCTCCGGAGTCTCCATGCGGACATCGCGCACAGTCCCGCGCTGGAGGGGCCTTCGGCCGAAGAGACCGCCTCCACGCGCGCCGCGGCCGACGCCGAAGAAGAAGCGCTGAAGATCGCCGGCGATGTCGAGGGGACCGTGGCGAGCGCCGAGGAAGGGGAGAAGAGCGCGCGCTCGCTCTTCATCGCCGGCGGAATCGGAGCGCTCGTCGCTCTCCTTCGGGACGGCTTCGAGATGCTCCGCGAGATCGGGGTGATGACCCGCGAGTTCGTCCTCATTCGCGCCGCGTATCCGGTCTTCGGCGAGAGGGCGTTCCAGTACACCGTCGCGGCCGAGGGAAGCCTCCTTCTCGTCGCGGGGGGCGCTCTCATGGGAATCCGTGTCGCGACGAGCGTTCTGATCGGCGCGATTCTCTGCTGGGGAATCCTCGTCCCGCACATGCATCACCTCGGGGTGATCGAGTCGCTCGAGTACCGGACGATGGTTTCCTGGTCGCTTTGGGCGGGCGCGGCGTGCATGGTGACGAGCGGCCTCCTCTCGTTCGCGTTCCAGTGGCGATCGGTCGGGCGCGCGCTCGCGGGGCTCACGAACCTCTTCGCCCGCCGGCGCGGGGAAACGCGCTCTCCCGAGATCATTGAGATGGAAAAGATCGAGGTGCCTCCCTCGTGGTTCGCGGGAGGAGGCCTCGTCGGCACGATCGGCGTCGTCGCGATCGCCTACCTCGCGTTCGGAATGCCGATCTGGATGGGGATTCTCGCCGTCGTCCTCTCCTTCTTTCTCGCCCTCGTGGCGTGCCGGGTCGCGGGAGAGACCGACACGACCCCCGTCGGCGCGATGGGAAAGGTGACGCAGCTCATGTACGGGGCGATCACGCCGCGCTCGATGCGCGTCGACGCGCCGCTTCAGACGCAAAGCATCAACCTGATGGCCGCCTGCATCACCGCGGGCGTGGCGGACAGCGCGTCGGATCTCCTCATCGACCTCAAGAGCGGCTACGTGCTCGGCGCGAACCCGAGGAAGCAATTCCTCGCGCAGTTCTCCGGGATCTTCATCGGAACGGCGGTCACGGTTCCGGTCTTCTTCCTGCTCGTTCCGGACGCCGCTTCCCTCGGGACAGACCAGTGGCCGGCGCCCGCTGCGATGGTCTGGGCGTCGGTCGCGAAGCTCCTCTCGCAGGGGCTCGGGGCGCTCCATCCGACCGCGCAGGCGGGGCTCGTGATCGGAGGGCTCGTTGGGATCGCCCTCGTCGCGCTCGCGCGGATCGTGCCGGAGAAGCGCCGCGTGTGGGTCCCCTCCCCGATGGGCCTCGGCCTCGCGTTCACCTTTCATTTCTACTATGGGTTCTCGATGTTCCTCGGCGGGTTGATCGGCTATCTCGTGAAGAAGAAGTGGCCGAAGCGGGACTCGCTCTACACGTTCCCGGTCGCATCGGGAATCATCGCGGGAGAGAGCCTGATGGGGATCTTCCTCATCCTGCTCCCGATCGTCATCGCGCTGATCGCCTCTCGATGATGGAAACCCGCGGGCGCTTACGAACCGCGGCCGTTTGGACGCTGCCTATCGGGGGCCTCGCCGCGAGCCGGGCGCGCGCCTGATCTCCCGCTCCCAAGGGATCGCGTCGAAATAGCGCGCCCGCTGCTCGGGAGTGAGAAGATCCGCTTCCCTCAGCATCGACTCCGCGACGAGCGAGTCGAGCCGCGCCTGCCTACCGTTCAGCTCACGAACGATGGACCGCACTCGCGCGCGATCAGGCTCCGGCTTCGCGTACTCCTCGCGAAGGGCGAGGCGTGTTTCCTGAACGCGCTCCCGCTCTTCGATGACGAGCGGCATGATCTCCTCGATGACGGCGCTCATGCGGGAGCGCTGCGCCGCGTCGAGCCGGAGACGATCCGCGAGGCGGCGAAGCCGATGCCTCGCGAAATCCCCGCGCTCGATCTCGCACGGACGCCCGGGGCCGTGGTCGCCCGGCGGGCAGAGAAACGGCCGTGGGATCGGGTCCGCTCTCCAACGCTCCGCGACGAAGGCGCTCGCGAGGAGCCCGGCGTTCAGGCCGATCGAGACGGCGAGCACGAGAAACCACCCGCGCTTCATTGCGAATCACCTCCGTTCGCAAGCCCCGCGAGGTACAGATCGTCGAGAGAGGTCTCCGAGTCCGTGAGCAGTGTGCCGACCTCGGACCAGGAGTTTTCCGCGCGGCTCACGAGCCAACCCTCGGCGGAGCCGAGGAGAAACCCGAGAAGAAGCCCGGCCGCGGCCGCGGCGGAGGCGCCGACGGCGAACGGGAACCGGAGGGCGCCGCGGCGGGGTTCCGCGATGTGTTCCCGGAGGCCGGGCCACACCGGCCGGAGCGGCTCGGCGCCCGCGTCCGACTCGAGGATTCGGTAGAGGTTCTCGAGCTCGGTCCATGCGCGATGGCACGTCTCGCACCGCGCGCAATGCGCCCGCACCCACGCGGACTCGTCCGGAGCAAGCTCCCCGTCGAGACAGGCCCGGATCTTCTCCGTCACGTGCGTCTCATGCCGTTCCATTGATCCATCAATCGTTGATTCGTTCATTGCTCTTCCCGCTCTCCGGCGAGCTCCTTCTTGAGAAAGACCATTGCCCGCTGCAGAAGCGATTCGACGGCGGGAACCGTCGTGTTCATCGCGGCGGCGACTTCCCGGTAGCTCAGTCCCTGATACCTTTGCAGGACGACCGCCTGTCTCTGGCGATCGGGGAGCCGCGCGAGCGCGGTCCGCACCGCCCGCCATTTCTCGCCGCGCTCGAGAATATCGTCGGCGCGCGCGCCGGGATCGGGCGGATCGTGGAGGAGCGGTTCGAGCCGGATCCATCGGACGATGAGATCCCGGCGAAGCCGGCTCCGTGCGAGATTTCCCGCGATCCGAAAGAGCCACGAGCGGAACCGGCCGTCCGGCCGATAGCGCCCCGACTCCGAGAAGACGCGGAGAAACGTCTCCTGGCTCATGTCCTGCGCCTCCTCGCGCGAGCCGAGCATACTTTCGAGGAAGCCGAACACCGGCCGCTCCCAGCGCTCGACAAGGAGGCGAAACGCCCCCTCGTCGCCTCGCGCCGTTCGTTCCATGAGATCGTCATCGTTCACGGTCGCTTATCGTGACAGCATCGCGCGACCGCCGTCACCCCATTTCACGCTGTCCTATAGTCCGCCGTCCGGTCGCGCGCCTCGTCCTTGTCCCTCGAAGCGGCGGAAGCGCATCCTCTCCGGACGCGGATCTTCATCGTCGAAGTCCGTTCCGCACCAGCAGCCGAACCCGCAGTGCGGCGCGAGCAGCATCTTGTCGCGCTGCTCCGGCGTCAGGATCTTCCGCACCGCGATCCGGCTCTCCAAGCGCGCGATCTGGAGGCTCGTCCGAATTCCGCCCATCTTCTCGGCGATCTTCTTCACCTTGGAAGCGTCCGGTTCATCCTTCATCATCTCGCCGCGGAGGTCGTGGCGCGCGAGCATCATTTCCTTGTGAAGAGAGAGGAGCTTCTTCTCGTCCGCGCTCCGGATCTTCTCGATCATTTCCTTCTGCTCGGCGGCGAGGTCGAGCCGGGCAGCCATCCTCTCGATGTCGAAGCCGGCCCCTTCCGGCCCCATGCAGAACGCGCCCCCGCACCGTCCGCCGCGCCCCGCCGGCCCGCCTCTTCCCAGTCCGCCCCAGGCGGCCGTCTCCGAAACGACGAGAGCGAGGGCGACGATCGCCGCCGCCAGCGTCCATCCGGTCTTCCGTGTCATCCCGTACCTCCTTGGTTCGATTGAAGTTCCGTCTACGGGGTGTCGGGCGCGCTCCCCTGCGGAGCCCGGTTCCCCTCCGCTCATCTTGCAGAACGCGCGGGCCTCGCGAAACCAGCGGTGCGCAGGGAAGCCTCGGGCATGCTCTTCACGAATCGTGTCACACGGAGAAGCGGATCAGCATCACGTCGCCGTCCTGGACGACGTACTCCTTCCCCTCGAGGCGCATCTTCCCCTTTTCCTTGGCGTGTTTCTCGCCGCCGAGCTCGACGAGAACGCCGAAGGGGATCACCTCCGCGCGGATGAACCCGCGCTCCAGGTCGGTGTGGACCTTGCCGGCGGCGTGCACGGCGATCGTTCCGCGCGGAATCGGCCAGGCGCGCGCCTCGTTCTGGTTCGCGGTGAAGAAGGTGATGAGGTCGAGGGCCGCGTACGCGCTCCGAATGAAGCGGCGTCTTCCGTGCCCCTCGATGCCGTAGCTCTCGTACAGCGCCTCGCGCTCTTCCTCGGGGAGCTCGCGGATCTCCCACTCGAGGAGCGCGTTGAGAGAGAGGACCGGAACGCCGAGCCGAGCGGCCTTCTCGGCGAGAGCGGTCGGCGGATCGGCGGGGCGATCCTCGCCGGCGTTTCGGAGCACGAGGATTCCCTTCAATGTTAAAAAACCATACCCGGCAAGCATTCGTTTCTCGTCCGGATCAAGACCGAGATCCGCAAGTCGCCCCTCTCCCTCGAGACATTCTTTCGCCTTCAAGAGAAGGTTCCACTCGCGGGTCTTCGAGGGGTCTCCCGACTTCTTTTCCTTCTCCAGATGGGGAAGTCTCTTCTCGACGACGGCGAGGTCGGAGAGGATGAGGTCCGCGCGGATCTCGTCGAGATCGGCCGCCGGATCAACGCGCCCTCCAGGGGCGGGCGCCTGCTCGGAATCGAAGTCGCGAAGCACGAGGGCGAGCGCGTCCGCGTCGCGAAGATACGGCAGGAGATCCTCGGCGCGCTCCCCGGAGCGGTCCGCGGCGCCGGGGAGGCCGGCGAGATCGACGAAGGAGATTTCGGCGGGAACCGCCTTCTTGGAGCCGAAGAGATCGGCGATCTTCGCCAGGCGCTCGTCGGGGACGCGGACCACGCCGAGGTTCGCCCCCCGCCTCCCCGCCGAAAAGGGGGTCGTGTCGGCGTCCGAACCCGTTAACAGGTTGAAAAGAGTAGTCTTACCGGACGACGGGAGTCCAAGGATTCCGACCTTCATCGGCTTCCTCCGCGCCACCATCCTACCAGAAACCCGTCCCGCGCGGGGAAGTCCGCGAAAGGAAAAGAAAAACCCGGACGGCGGCAGATGGGTGAAGGTGGAGAAGAAGGCCCACCGTCCGGGCGAAACGGCCGCCTCGCGACGGCCAATCCACGTATCGAACGCGGGGCCGAGATCTTTAGGGCGCGCCTGCAGAAGGGCCCTCGGGCGGCATGCAGGCGCACGAGCCGCGTTCTTGATTGACGGCGTCCTTCTCTTTTCGATAGAGTGTTTGTACGTCAAGCTTCGCTTGATACCGTCGATACCCGATCGGTTCGGTGTCGGAGGTCCGTTGATCCTCATGACAAAGAGAATCTTTGACTCGCGCCGAAGCGTTTCTCTCCTCGCGGTGTCTTCTCTTCTCTTCATAGCATGCGGCGATGACGGGAGCACTTCGCCCGCTTGCGAACCGGAGTGGGGAAAGCCGTCGTTCTCCGTGTCGCGGGAGCCGGGTGTCGAGCAGGAGCCTCTCCGAGTTCTTTGGGGAATGTCGGACCGGGACTTTTTCGCGTTCGGGCCGGCGATCGCTCTCCGATACGACGGCGCGAGCTGGCGGCCGGCGGAAGGCGGGGGAGGGTGGGGCTTTGGAGCGAGGCTCTGGGGAACCAGCGACCACGACCTCTTCGGCTTCAGAGGAGGGAGCGCGCGCGAGAGCATCTCTCACTTCGACGGGGCTTCGTGGACGGAGCAGGTTCTCCCCTGTCGCGCCTCGATCGAGGGCCTATGGGGCTCCTCCTCGGAGAATGTGTTCGCGGTCGGCCGCGTCTACGAGGTTCTCGCGGGCGCCGCCGGCTCGAGCGGAAAAGGAGCTCCTCGATCGTTGTCCGAAAGCGGGGTCCTGCACTTCGATGGATCCTCGTGGAAGGAGATGCTGCGCCTCAGCGGACCTTGGCTTACCTCGGTTCACGGCGCTTCGGAGGACGACGTCTACGCGGTGGGAGAGGGCGGGATCATCCTCCATTTCGACGGGATCGAATGGAGCGAGGAAGAGAGCGGCTCGTCGGTCGATCTACGGTACGTTCGCGTAGGAGAGGACGGCATCGTGTTCGCGGTGGACGGGTACGGCGCCGTTCTGGTCCGCGAAGCGGGCGGTTGGACGCTGCGTTCTTCGGGCGCTCCCGAGCTCTTCGACGACGCGTATCCCTCGATCTGGGGGACTTCGGTGTCGGATGTGTGGGCCGCGAGTCATCACGAGTGGATCCTGCATTTCAACGGTGTCCGATGGTCTCGCGTCGACACGGGATTCGGCGTCTGGTTCAACCAGATCTGGGGGGTGAGCCCCGGGGAGCCGTTCGTGGCGTGCGAGACGGGCGCGGTCATTCGCTGCGCTGCGGGCGAGTGGGTTCTTCTTCGAGAAGGAACGCAGAGTTCTCTCTGGGAGGTTCACGGGGCGAGAGCGACCGGCGTTCTCGCCATGGGAGGGCGGGATCATGGAGCCTTGCTCCGCTCGGAGGGAGGAGCCTGGCGAACCCTCCGCGATTCGTTCGCGGCGTCTTTCCGGTCGATCTGGTGCGAAGAGGACGGGAGCGTTGTCCTTGCCGGCACCTCCCGCTCGCTCCACTCCCTCCCGGAGGAAGTCTGCGTGGTTCGTCTCATCGGAGATACGCAAGACACACTTCTCGCGGGATTCCAGGGAGCGATCGATGGTCTTTGGAGCTCCTCGCCCGGGGAGCTCATCGCGGTCGGCCGCGTGCGCGATTCGACCGGCGCAAGGGGAGTCATCTATCGGTTGAACGGAGCCGTGCCCGAGGAGCGATCCGCCGGGCGGTTCTGGTGGTTGACCGACGTGTGGGGCGCCGGCGCAGACGACATCTTCGCAGTGGGCCAACGCGGCGAGATCGTGCACTGGAACGGAGAGGATTGGTCGCGGATGGAGAGCGGCGTCGACGGGTTCCTCAATGCGGTGTGGGGTCTCTCCGGAAGCGACGTCTTTGCGGTCGGCGATCTCGGTACGATCCTCCACTTCGACGGCAAAGCTTGGAGCATGCAAGAAAGCGGGACGTTCCAGGATCTCTACGACATCTGGGGAAGCCCGGATGTCGGCATGATCGCCGTGGGAAGCAGAGGAACGATTCTCCATTACGACGGATGCCGTTGGTCCCCTTGCCCGCGAGTGGACTGGAGCAGTCTCTTCGGAGTCTGGGGTTCGGAAGAGGACGGGATCTTCGCGGTCGGCCAGAACGGGATCGTCCTATGGGCCGCGACGCCGATCCCGTAGCCGAATCGAGATTCGTCCGGCTTCCTTTCAACTGCCCGTTTCGTTGCCCTTCCGGGACATGTGGTTTACCATCGGGATCATCTCGCAGTTTCGAACTCCGCAGGGAAAAGGAGCGGTTCATGATTCAGAAGGTCATCGAGCGGTTGGAGAGGGAGAAGAAGAAGGCGGTGGAGGATCTCGTCGAGATCTTGAAGATCCCGAGCGTCTCCGCCGATCCGGCGCGCAAGAGCGACGTGCGGAAGGCGGCCGAGTGGCTCGCCGCCAAGATGAACGCCGCCGGGGTGAAGACGGAGATCAAGGCGACGGCCGGGAACCCGATCGTCTACGGCGAATCGCCCGGTCCGAAGGGCGCCCCGACGATCCTGATCTACGGCCACTACGACGTGCAGCCCCCCGACCCGCTCGATGAATGGGAAAGCCCGCCCTTCGAGCCGGTGGTCAAGGGCGGAAAGGTTTATGCGCGAGGTTCCTCGGACGACAAGGGGCAGCTTCTCACGCACGTACGCGCGATCGAGGCGTGGCTCGCCGAGGCGAAGAGCCTTCCGATCACGGTGAAGGTCATCCTGGAGGGGGAGGAAGAAATTTCATCCATCAATCTTCCTGCGTTTCTCCGCGAGAATCGGGAAATGCTGAAGTGCGATGTGGTGGTCGTGTCCGACACGTCGCAGTTCGCGCCGGGGATGCCGGCAATCACTTATGGTCTCAAGGGTATTGCCTACGCCGAGGTGCGGGTCCAGGGACCGAGCGCGGATCTTCACTCCGGCTCGTTCGGCGGTTCGGTCGCGAACCCGGCGAACGTGCTCGCGAAGATGATCGCCGAGATGCACGACGAGAAGGGGCGCGTCGCGATTCCCGGTTTCTACGACGACGTGAAGCCGCTCGAGGATTGGGAGCGGAAGGAATACGCGCGTCTTCCCTTCGACGACGAGGAGTACAAGAAGATCACCGGCGTCCCCGCGCTTTGGGGCGAGGAGGGCTACACGACGACCGAACGGCGCTGGGCGCGGCCGACGCTCGACGTGAACGGGATCTGGGGAGGCTACCAGGGAGAAGGGGGGAAGACGATCATCCCGGCGCGCGCGGGAGCGAAGATCAGCATGCGTCTCGTCCCGAATCAGGATTCGGAGAAGATCGCGAAGCTCTTCGCGGAGCACGTGAGGAAGGCGGCCCCTCCGTCGGTGCGAGTCGAGGTGATCCCGATGCACGGGGGGAAGCCGTTTCTCATCGATCCGAAGCTCCCGATGTTCGAGAAGGCGGCGCTCGCGATCGAGAAGGGTTTCGGAAAGAAGCCGGTCTTCATCCGCGAGGGAGGCTCGATCCCGATCACGCAGACGTTCAAGGAGGTGCTCGGAGCGGACACGCTTCTCCTCGGATGGGGGCAGAACGACGACCGGACCCACTCGCCGAACGAGCGCTTCGATTTGGAGGATTTCCATCGCGGGACGCTCGCGTCCGCGCATTTGATCGGTCTCTTGGGAGGGTAGCGCCGACGCCTGCCGCGGTCACCCGTCGTGGTGGCGTCATCGGACGGCGGGTCTCTCCTTCGCGCCGCATGCGCGAAGGAGCTTCCTCGCCACCCCGTCGCTCTTCGCGACCGTGGGAGCTTGGATCGATGGTGTCCGTGGCGATCCGCGTGGAGGGGAAGCTGGGGTCACGTACCGAATTCGGCTACTGCTCCGCCGGTTCGCGCCGGTTCTCGCGGCGCCAGATGTGAGGCGGGTCGAAGGGGGGCTTCGGCGCCTCGCGAGCCGCATCGAGGATCGCGGCGGCGATCTCCGGGAAGCCGCTGTCCCCGTAGTGCGAGATCGTTTCGTAGGCGAGACTTTCACGAATCAATGGAATCGCGAGGAGCTCCCCGTCGATAAAGACGTGCGCGAGAAGTCTGCCGTAGCGGTCGTTCTGGTGGGGAAGATACGTGACGCGCTTCGCCTTGCGAAGAAGCTCCTCGGTGCGCGCGGCCGCCTCGCGCCCGTACGGCTGATCATCGAAGAAACCGTGCTCCCTGTGCGTGATCTCGGGGGTGTCGATTCCGAGGACGCGGATCGTCGTCCCGTCGAACGAAAACGTATCGCCGTCGTCGTAGTCGATCCGCTCCTTCGGGATCGGGATCGCGCGGTCGGTCTCGAGCGCGGAGCGGGTCGCGCACGAGACCGCGACCAAGAAGAGGAGAAGGAGAGGAAGGAAGAGTGGTGATCGCGCATGACGCCGCATGATTAGTCGTTCCTCTTGTTCTTACGATGGGTCAATCGACCAGGTAGTAATCGATCGTCGTGACGACCCGGACGTTCTTGAGATCGGGCGAGTTCCGGTCCCGATCCTCGATCGAGAAGTAGCCTTGCGTCGCACGCCGGATCTTCCCCACCTTGCTCCCGGAGTCGCGGGCGAACTTCTCGGCCGCTTTCCTGCCGTCTTTCGTGGCTTCTTCGATCATCTCCGGCTTGATCGCGTTCAGGCTCGTGAAGAGGAACTCGGTCGGCGTCTCCCAGCTGTAAGCGGCGAGCGCGACCCCCTTCCCGACGAGCTCTCCGGAGCGCTCCATCGTCTTCTTCACGAGCTCGACGTTCTTCGTGCGCGCGGTGACGGTGGCGTCGGCGGTGTAGCGGTATTGGCTCCGCGCCTCCATTCCGCGGGCCCGCTCCGCCTCCACGTCGGTGACGCGCGGGGCCGAATAGGAAATCTCGTTCTCCGCGAAGCCGGCCTCGCGCAGGAAAGCGGCGATCGTTCCGCGCCCCGTATCGATCTCCCGCTGGAGCGCGGCCAGGTCGTTCGCCGCCGCCTTGAAGGTGATCGGCCAAATGGCGAGATCGGCGCTCACCTCGCGCTCGGCGAGTCCCTTCACCGTGACGAAGCGCTCGCTCGCTCGCCCCTCGTAAAAGCCGATCCCGATGGCGATCCCCGCGATCGCGACACAAAGACCGAGCACGAGCGCGTTCAAGAAGCCTTCTCTCGGCATCGCTCTTCTCCGTTTCGCTGAGGAAACCTCGATCCATCCCGCGGCGCGATTCTATCTCATGCGGGCTTCCGCATCACGAAGAAACCGGAGCCGTACCAGCCCGCGTTCCGGCGGTAGAGCTCCGCCTCGCGCTCCTCGCGGTCGAGCACGGCGAGCGCCGCAGCATCTCCCGCGTGCTTCGCGCGGAGGGCGCGAACGCGTTCGACGAGGGGGCCGAAGTACTCGTCCCACCAGAACGTTTCGGGAAGCGTGAAGTGCCCGACCGGCTCGTAGCCGTTCTTCGGAATCGCGGCGATGTACTCGGGCGCGGTGCGGATTCCCGGATAGTTGCCGCTCCAGCCATCGCGGATCTCTCGGGGAGGGTTCGGCCGGAGCCAGACCCCCTCGTGGACGACGAGGAAGCCGCCCGCCCGGATCAGCTTTCGCCACTCGTCCAAGCCCTTCTCGAAACCGATGATGTGGATCGCCCCCTCCGCCCAGACGATGTCGAAACTCTCATCGGCGAAGTCGATCGCGAGCATCGATCGGTTCACGGTCTCGATGCGTTCCGCGAGCCCCGCCTCGCGCGCGTTTCTCGCGAGCTTCTCGAGCGCGGATGCGTCGCAATCGAAACCGATCGCGCGGCCGCCGGCGAGCTTGACGAGCTCGATCGTCACGTCGCCCGATCCGCACCCCACGTCGAGAATGCGCGGCTCCTCCATCCGGGGAAGCATCGCGTGGGCGCGGCGCGTGTGGACGAGCCTCGCCTGATTCCCCTCGAAGAGGCCCGCGCGGATTTCTTTCCCGATGCTCATTGCCTTCCCGTTCTCCGGCAACTGCGCGCTCCCTACGCGGCCTTGTTCATCGGGGTGATCCGGGACTTGAAGAAGATCGAGGTGATGAGCTCGATGAGGAGCCCGTAGACCACGCCGAAGAGGAGCGTTCCGAAGAACATCCACCCCTTGTTGAACTCGGGGCTCTCCGGCGCCATGAGCCCGCCGGTCGCGAGCGGGACGCTGAAGATGAACCCCATGAGGAGGCCGTGCGCCCACCAGCGCATGCAGGTGAGCCCGCTCACGCCGATCGCGAAGCCGATCAGCATGCGGCTCGTGATGATCTGATAGATGGCGGGCGTCGGGACATCGCCCGGGCCGCTCGTCGCGAACCCCATGCAGACGAGCCCGAACATGAGACCGGAGAGAGTCGCGACGAGGATTCGCTTACCCGTGGGCATCGGAATCTCCTTTCACCCCGCGCGCTTTGCGCGGACTTGGTTGACGATCGGGCGGATCTGATCCGCCAGTGCCGTGAGACCGTGGTCGGTTGAGATCCGGAGGGCTTCCTCGGCGAGGGGAAGCGCCTCTCCGGGCTTCTTCATTCCGAACGCCAGGGCGCTCGCCTGACTCGCGAGCGAGAGGGCGAGCCCCTCGGGGTTCCCGAGCTCGCGGCAGATGCGCTCCACGTCTTTCAGTAGCGTCATGGCCTCGTCGAGGCGTCCCCAGTCTCGGAGGATGAGTGCCTGATCACCCAGGGACTCCCGAAGCCCTTCTTCGTTCCCGAGCTCCCGACAAATGTGCTCTCGCTCCTTGTGAAGCTCGATTGCTTCATCGAGTCGTCCCAGGCCCTCGAGGATGGACGCTTGGTTGCCCACCGATCTCTGCAAGCTGTCCTTGGTCCCGAGCTCGCGGCATCGGAAGTGCTCCGCGAGATGCCGGCGAACTCGAAACGCCTCCTCAGGGTGGCCGGTGTCGGCGAGGAGCAGCCCGAGAAGCCACGCACGATCAGTCTCCGTGTCTTCGAGGAGCGCCGACTTCCCCGATCCCGACTCGCCGAGCACGACGAGGGGCGGCCCGTCCCCTGCCGCGTGCCCGTCGAGCCTTGCGTAGTAATCCTCCCGCGGGATGTAGACCCTTGCGCGGCTCTCCGCGAACGCTTCGTGGTCGAGCGCCTCGCGGTCGAGGGGATCGAGCGTCTCGTCCTCTGGAAAGAGGCGGTCGATCACCTCCCGCATGTCGCGAAGAACGAGCGCGCCGAGCGTGCGCGGGTTCGCATATCCCTCCCGAACCGGAAGCCCGCTCGCCCGGATGCGCTCCTTGAGCGCGCGAAGCTTCTCCGCCGCCTCGGGGCTCTCCGCGCGATGCGCCGCGCGATTCTCCCCCGGCAGGTTCTCCACGTACGCGGGATCCCGAAAGTAGAAGAACGCGTGCTCGGCCATCTCCGGGTTCCTGAGAACGCCGTGCAGGATCTCGAGCTCGGTGACCGAGTGATCGAGGTGCTCGCGAAGCCGGGGTTCCTTTTCGATCATCTCCTCAGAGATCCTCCCAGGGAGCCAGCCGTAACGTTCTGCGAGGATCCCGATGAAGTACGGCCGGCAGCGATGGATCTCCTCGAGGCAGATCGGGAGGACCTTCCCCTCGGCGCGTTCCTCGTCGGTCACGCCCCAACGGAGATCGACTTCTCCCCAAACGAAAGGTTAATCCTATCATTCGATCCGTGAGACGGCAACGTTTCGTGCGGGCGCCCGCCGCGACGATCGGCTCGTCCGTGCGACCCCGTTCACGAGGCAATTGAAGCGTCGCGGGAGTTCGGCTAGGATGCTTGTGAGGTGCGGACGCGCGAACCGGACGAGCGCAGACGCCGCCCGGCGAGGAGGCGGCGAGCGCGAATCCGAAATCGCGAGCGCCTCGAGTCTCTAGGGCTCCGAGGAGACGGGAGAAGAAGCGACGCAAGTGAATGCTGAGAGGAACCGAAGTCGGCGCGAATCGAGACGGGCCTACGGCGCGAGCGACCGCGCGCGGGGCCATCTTATTTTCTGGTTCGGGTGGGGCGTTCTCTTCCTTCTCGCCTTGGTGCTAGGATCAGTCGGGTACTATCGCTATCTCCATCCGTCCGAGACGGGGCCGGGCTTCAGCTCGCTTCACCATCTTCTCTCTTCGCTCTACTTCTCTCTTCAGCTCTTCGCTTTGAACACGGGGTTCAATGAGGAGTTCCTCACCCGTCCGCTCGGATGGCCGCTGGAAGCTGCCCGATGGCTCGCGGCCCTCGTGTCGGCCGGCACGATCGCCTATGCGCTCGTCGGTCTGTTCGGCAAGCAGATCAGCGACTATCGGCTCCGGCACATGCGGGGACACGCCGTTCTTTGCGGGCTCGGGGATTGGAGCGTGGAGCTCGCGCGGGAGCTTCGCGCCGCCCGCGAGAAGGTCGTCATCGTCGAGAAGGATCCCGCCGATGAGTGGATCCCGGTCTGCCGGGCGCGAGGGATCCCGATCGTTGTCGGAGATGCGACCGACGAGATGATTCTCTCGAGAGTCGGGATCGAGGGCGCTCGCTCCCTCGTTGCGTTTTGCAGCGAGGACGGAACGAACGCGTCGGTCGCGCAGGCCGCCGGTCGAGCATTGAAAGGGAACAAGCGGAAGACTCCTCTTCCGTGTCACGTGCACATCACGGATGTTTCTCTTCGCGAGGCGTTTGAGAGGGAACGGGTGCTCGGGGGGGCATCCGGCATGACGGACGTTCATCTCTTCAGCTGTTTTCAGGCCGCTGCGCGCGAGCTCGTAAGGGAAGCCTTTTCGAGTTCCCGGATGGAGAACCTGAAAAGCCCGAGCACGGTTCACTTGGTTGTTCTCGGCTTCAGCGGGATGGGAGCGGAGGTCGCTCTCCAGGCCGCGCGCCTTGGGCATTTCCGCCCGGGCGTTCGGCTTCGGATCACGGTGGTCGATCTCGACGAGACGGCGGTGAGCGCGTTTCGGGCGCGCTACCCCGCGATGGGGCGCGAGGACGTCGCCGCGTTCGAATTTCGCAAGGCCGGTGTCGAGAGCGAGGATGCACGCGCGTTCCTAGAGAAGGCCGCGGAGGAAGAGGGCGTCGTTCTCTTCTGCGCGGTTTGTATCGGCGACGATTGCCGTGCGGTCGACGCCGCTCTCCGGCTCCCCCGCGTATTTCGGGAGAGGAGGCTCCCAGTCCACGTTTGGCTCCGCGACGCGGACGGGATCGCGGCCCTTTTCTCGAGGTCGCCCGAAGAAGGCGCGGTGCTGCCCGCGCACCTCTCTCCTTTCGGTCTTCCGCGATCCTGCGCGAGCCGCGCGGCTCTGCTCGGGATCGACTCGGATCGTGTCGCGCGCGCGATCCAAACGGACTACCGAACCGAGCGTCTCCGTCAGGAACTGGAGAAAGAGGGAAAGACGCTCCCGCAGGAGGTGACCGGTCCTGAACCGGACCTTGATGTGCTCGAGCGTCTCATTGCGGAGATCCCCAAGCTGGCGGACGATCGCGCGATGCGACCTTCGGAATCCCTCACCGAGGAGTTCCGCAATTCGAACCGCCAGCAGGCGGATCACATGCCGATCAAGCTGCGAACGATCGGATGCTACGCGGCGAAGGCTCCCGAGAGCCCGAACGACGGGGAAGCACGCTTCACGAAAGAAGAGAGCGAGATGCTCGCGGAAATGGAGCACCGGCGCTGGATCGCTGAACGCCGTCTCGCCGGCTGGGACTACGCGCCGGGAAAGAAGAACGTCGATCTCAAGCTCTCGCCGTCTCTCCTCCCGTGGGACGAGCTCGAGGAGAAGATCAAAGACTACGATCGAAACACGGTCGGCCGGATCCCGAACTACCTAACGATCCTCGGCCTGAAGATGTTCCGCTCGGGCGGGAAATCGCACGCCTTGTGAACGGATCTCCTGCTGTCGAGGGAGTTCCTCGATCCGAGGCGGCGCGAGGAAGACCCGCCGATTCGGTCATGCGCGGCTCAGCCTCTCCCTGATCCTCTCGATCGTGAGAGGAGCCGAGCCCTCGTAGTGATTGTTTACGTTGAGATAGACATCGACGCTGCTCCCGACGAACGTTCGGATCATCGCGGCGATCCGGTCGAGCTCCACGTCCTTCGGGGCGACGATCCGGTTCCACTTCTTCTTCGTCGCCTCCTCGATGCCCCCGCGATCGGGTCCGTGAAGACGGATTACGGCGGTTTCGATCTTCTCGAAGAAGCGGGCGTGCTTCTCGACCACTTCAGCGACCGGCGGCATCCAATAGCCGTGAAGGAGAACGGGCGCCAACTGGTGCCCGGCTAGAAAATCGAAATACGCATCGTCTAGGTAGTTGTTGTTTCGGATCTCGACCGCGTACGAAAAACCGGAGGGGAGCTTCGAAACGAACGCCGCGAGCCGATCGAGAAACCGCTTCTGCGAAACCATCTTGTTTCGGTTCAGATATTCGAACTGGAAGAGAAGCGGTCCGAGGACGTCGTGGAGCGGTTCGATCCGCGCGAGAAACCTCTCGAAGAGATCGATCGAAAGAAAACCCGGGTTCTCGACGAGCGGATCGGTCTTGGAAGCGAGATAGCAATGAGTGAGCGTGATGCTATTCGGCACCTTGATCGTGAAGCGAAAATCGTCCGAAACGGATTGCCGATACGCTTTCGCATCCACGATCTCCGGGAGCCGGATCTCGTATTCTCCGAAGAGCGACCAGAACCAACGGTCGATCTCGACGGTGTCGTACCGCGTTGCGTACTCTCGGAGCGCGTTCTTGGGCTTCGCGCTCGAATAGACGAGCCCTTCCCACGACGGGTAGAGCCAGCTGCACGTTCCGATGCGAATACGCGCCATCGGTCTTGTCCCTTGTCCTCTCTACGGCGCCGCGTGCGGCGCCGGTCCGCGCAAGCCAATCCTCCTGCAATTGTACACATCCTTCGTCCTCCCGCCGCGCAACGTTCGACGAGCGGACCGATCGAGACCCTGGCGATTGACTCTCGGGAGCGGATGGGGCGGCTCTTCGCGACAGGCAAAGATCGGGCCGTACGATCGGAGAGAAAGACAGGGCATCTTCGAGACGTTATGATCGACAGGCCCGATCGAGCCTGTCCGCACCGAGAGGCGAAAAGGAGAAGGGGAACCACGCATGACGAGCGGAAGTCTTGCCGAAACGATCCGGACCATCAACGAATCGATCAACGCGTTTCTCTGGGGGCCGTATGCGCTTCTTCCGCTTCTCCTCGGCGCGGGGCTCTACGTCTCGATCCGTCTCGGTTTCCTGCAGTTCACGCGGTTTCGAAGAATGCTCTCGGAGACCGCGGCGAAGATCCTGCAGCGCGGGCCGAAGGCGGAGGGGGACATCACTCCTTTCCAAGCGCTCACCGTCGCGATGGGGGGGACGGTCGGGGTGGGCAACATCGCCGGCGTTGCGACCGCGATCACGCTCGGCGGCCCCGGCGCGGTCTTCTGGATGTGGATCTCCGGGCTTCTCGGCATGGCGACCAAGTTCTGCGAGGTCGCGCTCGGCCAGCACTACCGGATCCGCGAGCCCGGCGGCCCGATGATCGGCGGGCCGATGACCTATATTCGGCGCGGGATGGGGGCGCGGTGGGGATGGCTCGCGTCTCTCTTCTGCGTGTTCGGAGCGCTCGCCGCCTTCGGCATCGGGAACATGGTGCAGGCGAACGCGGTCGCGGAGGGGCTCGAGCACTTCGGCATGCCGCGCTGGATGGCGGGGACGGCGATCCTCGTCGCGGTCGGCGTCGTGACGATCGGCGGGATTCAGTGGATCGCCCGCGTCGCTTCGTTCTGCGTTCCGGCGATGTGCGGGATGTATCTTCTCGGCGCCCTTCTCGTGATCGTTCTTTATGCGGCGCGCATCCCCGACGCGCTCGGTCTCATCTTCACCCACGCGTTCACATCGGAGGCCGGCATCGGCGGTCTTCTCGGATCGGCGGTCCGCCACGGGTTCGCGAAGGGGCTCTTCTCGAATGAGGCGGGGCTCGGGAGCGCGCCGATGGCGCATGCGACCGCGCGGACCGATCACCCGGCCCGCCAGGGGATGTGGGGGATCTTCGAGGTCTTCGTCGACACGATCGTCATGTGCTCGGCGACCGCGTTCGTGATCTTGCTCACGGGAGTGTGGCGCGAGGGGGCGGAAGGCGCGACGCTGGTGATGCAAGGATACACCTGTCTCTTCGCGAAGATGTTCGCAGCCGACGTCGCGATGGCGCTCGGGTTCGGTCTCGTGACGGTGAGCATGATCCTCACCGCGTACGACACGAACCTCGCGTGGTGCTTCTACGGGGAGACATGCGCCGCGTACCTCACAGGGCGCGGGCGGGCGACGCGCGCGGTCTATCGAGTCGTCTGGCTCCCCTTCACGCTGATCGGCGCGATCGGCGGGCTCCGCCTGATCTGGGGGATCGCCGACACGCTGAACGCCCTGATGGCTCTTCCGAACTTGATCGCGCTCTTCGCGCTCGGCTCCGTCTCGGCGCGCCTCGCGCGCGGGTTCTTGGCGGGGGAATCGTACCGGCCACCGGCGGACATCTGATCCCCGCGCTTCTCGGGAGACCGCCGCGCGCGACCGGCGCCGGACGGAATGTTCTCCGCCGCGCACGCGCCGCGTGGTACGATCATTGTACGCTTCCTTGAACAAGCGAGAGGGACGGCCGCCAGAAGCAAGGGCCGCGTCCGGCCGCCCGGGCTCCCCGGATCGGAGTCGGAATGAGAACCGTGCTGCTCGGCGTCGTCTTTCTCCTCGCTTTGCGGCCTGGAGGATCCGCCGGCGAGCCGGCGACCCTTCGCGAGATGTTCGAGAGGGCGGGCCCGCGGGAGGGCTACGACCGCTGGGTGGAGCTGGAAACAGGGGTCGTCTACACGGGGGGACTCCTGATCGGCCCGCTCTTCCTCCCCTACTCCGACACCCCCGTCGGCGAGCCGGGCCGGGACGTCCGCATCGTCGGCAACGGGGCGATTCTCGATCTCCGGGGCGCCCAGATCTGTCTCTCGTACTGCAATAATCGTTTCGATATCGACGATTGCATCATCATCAATGGAGGTATTCGCTTCCGCGGCTACCGGAGCGAGTCGGTCGATCTGCGTCCCTCCGGATCGGTGCGGCAGGTCACCTTCTGGCGGCCGCACGATTACGCGGTCCGCCTGCAGGTCGAGAACCCGGACGTCGTCGTCGAACGAAACCTGATCGTGGACGCCGTGAACACGGGATCGGACTTCCTCTACCTGACGGGCATCCCCTCGGAGTGGCTGCCGACCGGCGCGAGCATCGCATCGGGGCTCGGTGCGTCGGGAATCCGCGAGAACTGGAGCTTTCACGCGGACTCGGCGGCCAACGCGAATCCCCTCTCCCACTTCTCTTTTCTGTGCCCGTACGGGTGATTCGAGCCTCAAAGCTGGCCGGGGTC